>NZ_JBLYZI010000068.1:0-30407 GCF_057680865.1 Endozoicomonas sp. Z74 | reverse complement strand
CAACAAAATACCTGTCTCGTTACCTCGGGTGGAAAAGGTTTCTTAAAACTCAACTCTTCTCAGAGGAGGCTTTTTTAGATCAAGTTTCTATACATTGGGTAGAGCAACACTTAATTTGAACAGCGCCATCCGGAATAGTTATACTGGGGCCTAGGTCATAATTATTTATATGACCCAAAGCAATTGAATGGCCCACCATAACCCAAAGCATTACAGTGACAAGAAATCTTTGCCGAATATCGTTTTTAGAGCTTATAAGGGGAGGAGATAAACCGACAAGTAAACTGGACATCATTCATGCAACCCAGGACAACTTGGAAAAACAGTGTAGTGCAATTATCTCAAGGCAGGTATTTTTTAGTGACAGAACTTTATTTAAAAGTAACCGTGAAAGATGGCCATCAATCAATAGCCAATAAGAATAAAAAAACAATATTCCAATTTAAAAGGAGGTTCAATAAACAATGAAACCAGAACACAACAATGCTGTGTTCTGGTTTGTAACCGATGAAATAGAACACTCCAAAAACTACCTGTTGGAGCCTCCTATTTACTTTGTTGTCATACTGCCTGAGCCACTGCCTGCTTTTCTTCAGTCACGTGCTTCATGGACATCACCAGCAGCACAATAGAAAGTACACAACTGGCGGTCAGCAGCATAAAGCCACCATCCCAGCCGAAGTGGTCAACGGTGTAACCCAGCACGGCATTGGCTGCCACCGCTCCACCCAGGTAGCCAAACAGGCCGGTCAGGCCCGCAGCGGTTCCAGCGGCTTTCTTCGGCACCAGCTCCAGGGCATACAAACCAATCAGCATTACCGGGCCATAAATCAGGAAGCCAATTGCCACCAGCGCCAGCATATCGATGGTAGGGTTACCCGCTGGATTAAACCAGTAAACCAGCACGGCTACGGTGACCAGCATCATGAACACAATGCCCGCCGGTGCCCGTTTACCCTTGAACACCTTGTCAGAAATCCAGCCACACAGCAGGGTGCCGGGAATACCTGCCCACTCATACAGGAAGTAAGCCCAGGAAGACTTATCCACGGAAAAACCCTTGGCTTCGGACAGATAGGTGGGTGCCCAGTCCAGAACCCCGTAGCGGATCAGATAAATAAAAGCATTGGCAATGGCGATGTACCAGAGCAGCTTGTTGCGGAACACATATTTAAAGAAGATCTCTTTGGCACTCAGCTCTTCTTCATGGCTCTTGTCATAATTCTCGGGATAATCATCCTTGTACTCCTCAATGGAAGGCAGCCCGCAGGACTGGGGAGTATCTTTCATGACCAGGAGGACAAACGCCGCCACCAGCATAGCTCCGGCAGCGGGCACATAAAATGCGGAGTGCCAGTCATCGTTGAACCAGAACATTCCCAGCAGGAACAGCGGACCGATCAGACCACCACCGACATTGTGAGCCACGTTCCAGACGGACACGATACCGCCCCGCTCTTTCCTGGACCACCAGTGAACCATGGTCCGGCCACAGGCAGGCCACCCCATTCCCTGGAACCAGCCATTAAGAAACAGCAGCACAAACATGGCAGCAATACTGCCTGTGGCCCAGGGCATAAAACCCAGAGTAAACATGGTCAGAGCCGACATGATCAGACCCGCCGCCAGGAAATACCGGGGATTGGATCGATCCGACACATTGCCCATCAGAAACTTTGACAGACCATAGGCAATAGAAACCGCAGAAAGAGCAACCCCCAGGTCACCCCGGCTATAGCCCATTTCATTAATCAGAAAAGGCATGGCCAGGGAGAAGTTCTTCCTGACCAGGTAGTAACCGGCATAGCCGATAAAAATCCCTGCAAAAATCTGCCAACGCAGCTTCTGGTACTGGCCATCCACCTGCCCGCTTGGCAAGCCCGCCCTGTGAGGCGCTGGCCTGAATATACCTATCATAGTGTCTCCACAAATCCGTTATTCCGCTCTAGGGTGAATCGGATGAGCGAAATATTCAGCTATCTTCGCATGACAGACTGACGCTCATTTTTTATTCACCCTCATAATCGGGTGCGGATAATAGTTGCTTTATGTTCTTTTCCAATTGATCTAGAGCAATAAATGAATAATTAGCGAACTATAAAGCACATCATACGATCATTGTCGGCCATTATTTTCCATTTTCACCCGGTGCTCACCCACTTTTAAATGAACAAAAAAGGCCCCAGGCAAAGCCTGGAGCCTTAATTCTCCATACTGTTGGCGGTCAGCCTCGATTCACAAATCTGACCAAAGCACAACCAGGGAGGGTGTTATGAATCTTCCCAGTTTCTGGAGCGCTCAACCGCCTTCTTCCAACCTTTATAGAGCTCAGCCCGCTTTTCTTCCGGCATTTCTGGCTGATACTCCCGGGAAATAGCCACCTTGTCTTTCAGGTCATCCAGGCTGTGCCAGAATCCCACGGCCAGACCCGCAAGATACGCAGCACCCGCTGCCGTGGTTTCCGCCACCTCCGGACGCACCACGTTTTTACCAAGAATATCGGACTGGAATTGCATCAGGAAATTATTGGCGACAGCACCACCATCAACACGCAGCAGGCTGAGCTCTATGCCTGCGTCCTGCTGCATAGCTTCCAGCAGGTCCCGTGACTGATAAGCGATGGCTTCCAGGGTTGCACGGACAATATGGTTACGGTTGGCTCCCCGGGTCAGACCAAAAATCGATCCCCGCGCATAAGGATCCCAGTAAGGAGCCCCCAGCCCAACAAAAGCAGGCACCACATAAACACCATTAGTGTCGTCAACCTTGGAGGCAAAATACTCCGTATCCGCCGCATCCCTGACCAGCCCCAGCTCATCCCGCAACCACTGAACACTGGCGCCGCCCATAAATACGGAGCCTTCCAGGGCATAAGTCACCTTGCCATCAAGACCACAGGCAATGGTCGTCAGCAAACCGTTTTCCGAACGGATAGGCTGATCACCAGTATGCATTAACAGGAAACAACCGGTGCCATAAGTATTCTTGGCCATCCCTTTTTCAAGGCACATCTGACCAAACAGAGCCGCATGCTGGTCACCGGCAATACCGGCAATGGGAATCCGGGTGCCGCCCTTACCACCGATGTTGGTCTGTCCATACACTTCAGAGCAGGACTTCACCTCTGGCAGCATGGACCTGGGAATCTGCAACACCTCCAGCATCCGGTCATCCCATTGCAGCCGGTTGATATCAAACAGCATGGTCCGGCTGGCATTGGTGTAGTCAGTCACATGAACCCGACCGTTGGTGAGCTTCCAGATCAGCCAGGTATCCACGGTACCGAACAGCAGGTCGCCTTTTTCCGCTTTCTCCCGGGCACCTTCCACATGGTCGAGCATCCACTTCACTTTGGTTCCGGAAAAATAGGCGTCCGTCACCAGGCCGGTGGTTTCTTTTATATACTCTTCCATGCCATCACGCTTCAGCTGTTCGCAGATGTCCGTGGTTCTGCGACACTGCCAGACAATGGCATTATGGATCGGCTGTCCGGTATTTTTGTCCCAGACCACTGCCGTTTCCCGCTGATTGGTGATACCAATCCCCGCAACCTGGTCACTGCGAATACCGGTTTTGGCCAGTACTTCCGTCAATACAGAACTCTGGGTCGCCCAGATTTCCATGGCATCGTGTTCCACCCAGCCCGCTTTTGGATAAATCTGGGTAAATTCCCGTTGGGAAACTCCCACGATCGCCCCTTTATGGTCAAAGATAATGGCTCGGGAGCTGGTGGTTCCCTGATCCAGGGCAACGATGAATTTCTCGTCTTTCTTTACAGGAATGTTCACAGGTATCACCCCTTGGTCATTCAGTGATGCTTATATCTATAAGAAGGCTGCCTGGAAGTCTCCGACAGGCAGCATTTCCCATTTATGGGATTGACTCGGAGGCTGTCCGAGAATAGCGCTCGTAGCGAGGACGGTAGAAAATTGAGGATCAAAATTCGATTTTGTGAGGTGAATAGTGGTTCTATTTGCCGAACAAAAGCGAATTTTTAGACCAATTTGCTACCGTCGCAGTAGGGCAGCCTATTCTCTGACAGCCTCCTTACGTATTACGCGTCAGCCGGACGAATTTCACAACCCGCGGTGGCGCATTCCACTGGTTCCAGCTGGCTGGCAATTACCCTGAGATAAACCCAGGCTCCCGCCATGGCACCGCAGATCGGCCCCGCAATGGGCACCCAGAAATAGGGATTAGTGCGGGCACCGGTCAGGGCCACATCCCCCCAGCCGGCAAAAAAGGCAAACAGCTTGGGTCCAAAGTCACGGGCGGGATTCATGGCAAAACCGGTCAGAGGACCAAAAGAGGCACCAATCACCGCAATCAATATGCCGATCAGCAGTGCGGACAAAGCACCGTTGGAGACGCCATTATTATCATCGCCAATGGCCAGGATACCGCCCATCAATACCGCCGTTATGAAAAACTCAACAAAGAAAGCCTGGACATTACTGAGCAGGGCATTCGGGTAAGTTGAGAAGATTCCGGCGGTGGCCAGGCTGGAGGCCTCACCCCGGATGATCCCATGGGTGCTTTCAAAATCCACAAACAGCCCTTGATAGAGGAAATACACCAGTGCTGCCGCACTGAATGCCCCCGCAATCTGCGCAGCGATATACGGCAACACCTTGTGTTTTTCAAACCCCTTGAATACGGTCAGGGCAAGGGTTACTGCAGGATTCAGGTGCGCACCGGAAACCCCTCCAGCCACATAAATGGCGATCGCAACCCCCAAACCCCAGACAATAGAGATTTCCCACTGGCCAAAGTCACTCCCAGCCAGAACCAGCGCAGCAACGCAACCTGCTCCAAAGAAAATCAACAAACCGGTGCCTATAAATTCGGCAAGGCATTGACCCAACAATGTCTGCCTCAATGTCTGCCCCATGACAACCCCCGTTGCGAAAGTGAAAAAATACACGCGAATTATCACAGCAGAAATCACAACCGAGCAACATCGAAACCCTGACTCAAATCAACAGAATCACATTTTTACACACGTCATCGCACGCTTTATCACCAATTCATTGAAAACAGAGACTACCGATACAAAAATAATCAGCATAAACACCCTTTCGAAGTCGTACGAGCATATACGAATATTGATATACGTCATTTCGAACATTACAATCTGCAACGATACTGTTATCCACAGGCTCGATAACCGCTCGTTGACTGTCCGTAAATGTGCGCTTTTGAACACTATTTTGAACAACATCAGGCCCCAAATGAAAACCTTTGAAACAGACGTTGTCATTATCGGCGGTGGCGCCACTGGCGCCGGCGTCCTCCGCGACTGCTCGCTCAGGGGCATTCGTGCAATCCTGATAGAAAAAGACGATATCGCCACAGGGGCCACAGGACGAAACCATGGCCTTCTGCACTCCGGCAGTCGGTATGCGGTCACCGACGCCCATTCCGCTGAAGAGTGCATTCAGGAAAACCGGATACTGAAAACCATCGCTTCCCACTGCATAGAGGAAACGGATGGTTTATTCATCACACTGCCTGAAGATGACCTCTCTTTTCAAAAACCCTTTATCGATGCGTGCAACCAGGCAGGTATTGAGACAGAACAGTTGACGCCAGAGCAGGCTCTGCAACTGGAACCCAACGTTAACCCGGCACTGCTGGGGGCCGTCAAAGTACCCGATGGCACCATTGACCCCTTTCGCCTGACCGCATCCAATATTCTTGATGCTGAAGAGCATGGCGGCCAGCTGCTCAATTACACCCGCGTACTGAATCTGATCATTGAGAGCGGGCGCGTGGTTGGCGTCAATGCCGTGAATGTCAAAACCGGCGAGCGCGTGGTTATCCGGGCCCAGCAGGTGGTTAATGCCGCAGGGATATGGGGCCAGCAAATTGCTGAATATGCCGATCTGTCGATCCATATGATTCCATCCAAAGGCTCTCTGCTGATCATGGATTACCGGGTCAATGGAATGGTACTAAACCGCTGTCGTAAACCAGCGGATGCCGACATTCTGGTGCCCGGTGACACTATCTCCCTGATTGGGACCACCTCCCAGAAAATCCCGTACGACCAGATCGACAACCTCAGAATTGATCCGGAAGAGGTGGACACCCTGATCCGGGAAGGGGAAAAACTCGCCCCAATCATGTCCAGGGCCCGCATTCTCAGAGCCTACGCCGGGGTTCGCCCACTGGTCTCCGTGGATGGCAGCTCAGGTCGGAATATCAGTCGTGGCATCGTATTGATGGATCATGGAGAGCAGGATGGCTTGCCTGGCCTGGTGACCATCACCGGGGGCAAGCTGATGACCTATCGTCTGATGGCTGAAAAAGCAACCGATGTGGTTGCCCGCCACCTTGGCAATACTGTGGGCTGTCACACAGCAGAAGTTCCACTTCCCGGAGCCTGTGGTCACCAGGCAGATATTGAAACGCCAACCCTGTCAGCACCTGTGTCAGTGTCCGCAAAGTACCGCCACGGTGAGCGTGCAGCCCGGTTCCTTTCAGAGAACAATGATAAAAACGCCATTATCTGCGAATGTGAAATGGTGACCCGGGGCGAAATTGAATACGCCGTTGCCAAATTGAACGCTCCGGATCTGGTAGACCTGCGTCGCAGAACCCGTCTTGGCATGGGGCCCTGCCAGGGAGAGCTCTGCACCTGTCGTGCAGCTGGCATTCTTCAGGACATGAAACCCGATGAAGAACCCCATTCTCTGAGCAGCCCTGAGCGGGTGGAAAGCCCTGAGCCAATAGAAAACCCTGACTCTTTGAAAAACCTTGCCCCCCTGGAAAGCATCGGTGAGTTTCTTGAAGAACGATGGAAAGGCAACCAGCCGGTACTCTGGGGAGATGCCCTTAGGGAAGCAGAATTCAGTCACTGGATTTACGAATCACTGCTGGGCTACAGCCATCTCCCGGAGACGGAAACCGATACCAGCAATACTCTCGTTAAAAACACCGAAGAACCAGCAGCAGTGAAGCCAGCAGCATGAGATACGACAGCATTATTATTGGCGGTGGGCTGGCCGGAATGACCTCCGCCATCCGCTGCGCAGAAGCGGGATTAAAAACAGCGGTCATCAGCTTCGGGGAAAGCTCCCTGACATTTGCCTCTGGAGCCATTGATGTTCTGGGGCGTCAAGCCGACGGTTCTCCTGTTCAGGCCCCCTTTGAGGCCATCAACAAACTGCCCGGCAATCACCCCTACCACAAAGTCGGGCCAGACACTCTGAAAGCAGGACTTGAACATTTTCAGAAAAGCATGGCCGCCTCCGGCCTGACCATGGTCAACCAGGGTGACAAAAATCATTGGCGCATCTCGGCTTTAGGCAGCCTGATCCCAGCCTGGTTGTCACAGACCAGTATGAATCCATTGCCGTTTACCAATCCGGCAAAAGAAATAAAGCAGGTCGCCATCATTAATATTGCTGGATTCCGGGATTTTCAACCCGCCCTGGCAGCCTCCGGCCTGAAAAGACACCCAGCCTTTGCCGGAAGCAGAATTACCAGCAGCACCGTCTCCCCGGAGGCCCTTGCCCTGGAAACCCGAAATCCATTTGAACTGCGTTCCATTGAGCTGGCCAGAGCACTCAGCAGCGAGCAGTCCCTGCAACGATTGGCGAAAGCCCTGGGTAAAGCAGCAGGTACGGCTGACCTGATCATCCTTCCTGCGGTTCTTGAGGATAGCCGGGGCAATAGCAGAATGCCGGAACTCTCCAGGTTGCTGGGGTGCCCAGTGATGGAAGTGGCCAGCCTGCCTCCTTCCCTGCCGGGCCTCAGAATGACCAGGGCCCTCAAGCAGCGGTTCAGTGCCCTGGGCGGAATGTTGATTGAAGGCGACCAGGTGGTTAAAGGTGAATTTGACAATGGTCGTTTATACAGCATCGAGACCCATCACAACAAAGACCTTCCCCTGTATGCTGACCACTTTGTGCTGGCCACCGGCACCTTTTTAAGCAAAGGGTTGAAAGGAGAAAGAAACCGAATTGTTGACCCGGTGTTCGGTCTGGATATTGCCGCACCGGAAAACCGGGCAGAATGGAGCACCGGTTCATTCCTGGACAGCCGGTCCCATCACTTTATGGAGTATGGGGTCACCACCAACCAGCAGCTTCAACCCTGCATCAACAAGACTCCTATCCGTAACCTGTATTGTGCCGGCTCGGTTCTGGCGGACTTCAACCCCGTTGCGGAAGGCTCTGCCGGAGGCGTCTCCATTGCCACCGGGTATTTCGCTGCTGAACAGATTATTGCCACACACGCTTCCGACAGGGAAAGCGCTGTGGCCGAGAAAACCGGGGCGGAGAAATAAGATGCTTTCACTGACCGACACCACTTTTGATAACTGCATCAAGTGCACCGTTTGCACCACCCGCTGCCCGGTAGCAGAAGCCCGGCCTGATTACCCCGGCCCAAAACAGGCAGGCCCGGACGGTGAGCGTTTTCGCATCAAAAGCCCTGCGCTCTACGACGATGCCCTGAAATATTGCAGTAACTGCAAACGCTGTGAAGTGGCCTGCCCTTCCAATGTCCATATTGGCACCATTATCCAGAAGGCTAAGGCCCGACATGACGGCTTCAAGCAGGGTCCCCGTGAGTATATGCTCAGCCATACTGATCTGATGGGCACCCTGTCCTCAAAAACGGCACCGGTAGTCAATGTGGTTACCGCCATGAAGCCGGTCAAAAAATTGCTGGACAAAACCCTGGGCATTGATGAAAGGCGGACGCTGCCCAAATACAGCTTCGAGACGTTCAGAAGCTGGTTTGGCCGAAACGCCGGTGACCAGGAGCAGTTCCAGCGGAAAATCACCTACTTCCACGGCTGCTTTACCAATTTCAATGACCCCACGGTCGGCAAAGATCTGGTGAAAGTCCTCAATGCCATGGGGGTGGGTGTCCGGCTCACGGCAAAAGAAAAATGCTGTGGCGTTCCCCTGATCGCCAATGGCTTTCTGAAAAAAGCCCGGAAAAATGCCGACCTGAACATGACCCAGTTTGCCCGGAGCCTGGAAGCGGGCTCCGAAGCGGTCATTTCCACTTCATCAAGCTGTGCCATGACGCTTCGGGATGAATACCCGGATATGCTGGATGTGGACAACTCCGCCATCAAAGAGCAGATTCAGTTTGTCTCACGGTTCCTGATCCGGGAGTTTGCCGAAGGCAATGTTCCCACCATGAAACCGCTGAACCTGAAAGTCGCCTACCACAGTCCCTGTCACTTGATCCGCATGGGCGGTGTCGTGCATACCGTGGAACTGATGCGGGAAATTCCCGGGCTTGAGCTGACGCTTCTGGACCAGAACTGCTGCGGCCTTTCCGGTACTTATGGCTTCAAGAAAGAGAACTACGACACTTCCCAGAAAATTGCCAATAAAATGCTGGAGCAGATCAAGACGACAGAGGCCGACTATATCATCACCGACTGCGAGTCCTGCAAAATGCAGGTGGAAATGAACACCCGCCACAAAGTACTCCACCCGGTGACTCTGCTGGCCATGGCTCTTGCCTGAGGCCTTAACCCGCATATTGCATGAAGTGTCGAGCTAGCGACAAGCCGACGGGCGTCCCTATGACAAATAGTCTTTTTACGCTTTTCTCCTATACCCCTTGAAAGGCGTGGGATAATCGCTTTTTCATAGCGACTTCATGCAATATGCGGGTTAAGCGGGCCGCTGCTTTGAGAAACTCCGTTATTGACCCTTTTGCCAATAACGGAGTTCGCTTCTAGACTGCATTTGTTCTCAAACAGTCTGGAGATCCCCCCATGGCAGTCAAACTGGATGGGCTCATTGTTTTTGGTGACAGCCTCTCGGATATTGGTCACAAACGGAAAACGGGCACAGGTCGACTTGCCCGACTCCTTGGATTGATGCGAACCAATGAGGTTGGGCGCT
Organism: Endozoicomonas sp. Z74; assembly: GCF_057680865.1. NCBI lineage: Bacteria > Pseudomonadati > Pseudomonadota > Gammaproteobacteria > Oceanospirillales > Endozoicomonadaceae > Endozoicomonas > Endozoicomonas sp. Z74. Next base: position 20,529 of record NZ_JBLYZI010000068.1, on the reverse strand, counting down.
TCAGCGACAACAGAAACTGGACGGACTTTATCTGGGAGTGGTCCGGTGGGGCCACCCTGTTTGTAAACAATGCAGAAACCACCCGCGAACTCACCCGGCTCCACCTGACCCAGAACCCAGAGTCGGACTACGGGTCGCCCCCTTCCAGCCGTTTTTCGTACGCCAACTACGCCGAGGGCGGAGCCATGGGAGCCTCTGACCGATCCGGTACAGGCCTGGGCACCTTTTCAGAACAGAAGAAAAGCTTTCTCCATGATGCAAAGAAGAGCCCACTGGAGGGAAATATCCTGTTTCTGGTGTGGTTTGGCCTTAACGATCTGGTGACCAATGGCCGTGACAAGCTCAAGATGAAACAGGTAGCGGTTGAGATCTGCACCCTCTGCGAGGAGCTCCTCCAGATAAACGGCAACTCCCACTTTATTCTTGCCAACATCCCGAATCCTCAGGGATCGGTCAGGTACCTGGGTAAAGAATTAACCGAGGAGGTGCGCGGCTATCAAACAGGCTCCTTCGAGTTTGGCTATGAACTCGCCCGCCAGGTGGATGTCTTCCCGGATCATCGAGCCTCTCTGATTGATATGTACAGCGTCACTGAACACATCGATGAGAACCTTGAGGCATACGGACTAAAGAAAGGTGCCCAGCCCCACGGCATGAAAGTCCGTTATGGAGAGGTCACACCGGTTTCCAGCGATGATTTTTATACCACCACCAGTGACGATGCGCACCCCACAGAGCAGGTCTATAAACTGATTGCAAAAGTCTGGGCCCAGGAGATACTCAAGCGATTTGACCTGGGCACGCTCAGGCAGAGCGGTGAGGGGCAGTTCCCCATTAAATAGGACAACTGATTATCAGCAGACCGCTACTTCCGTCTGGGCATGCTTGAGCTGCTCCATCAGGGGGGCCGGGGGCTGACAGTCCGTATACAGCCGGTCAATATCACTGACATGGCCAAGACGGATCATGGCGCTGCGCCCGAATTTGGTGTGGTCCGCAATCAACAAGGTTTTACTGGCATTGCGGATCATCGCCTGGGCGACACAGACTTCATGGTAATCAAAGTCAAGCAGCGTACCATCCATAGCAATGCCACTGATGCCGATCACGGCAAAGTCCACCCGGAACTGACCTATAAAGTCACGGGTAGCCTCCCCGATAATGCCACCGTCCCGGTTCCGTACCTCACCTCCGGCGATGATCACGGTAAAGTCTTCCCTTGGCAGCAAAATAGAGGCTACATGAAGGTTATTGGTCACCACCTTGAGATTTCTGTGGTTCATCAGAGCTGAAGCCACAGCCTCAGTGGACGTGCCAATGTTGATAAACAGGGAGGAACCATCAGGAATGTGTTTGACCAGCTGCCCTGCAATCCGGTTTTTCTCAGCAGATGCCTGGCTTTTCCGGTCGCTGTAACCGGTATTTTCAGTACTGCTGGCCACCAGACCGGCGCCACCATGGTGTCGGGTTAACACTCCGCGCTTGTCCAGCTCATTGAGATCCCGGCGGATGGTCTGGGGCGTCACATTAAAATGCTGTACCAGCCCCTCGGTGGTTACAAAACCCTCCTGCTTGATCAGCTCCACAATCATCCGGTGGCGATGGCCCTGGGGCAGGGATGAACTGTTTTTGTCGCTGTTTTTATCACCGCTTTTATCAAAATCGTCCATAGTCAAACTTGCTGAATCACCAACGAAACCGAACTGCACCGGCACTGAAAACCCGCGCTATTATGGCAAAGCCAGGGCCCAAAAGGAAATACAGACCACAGAGCCCCTCTCTCAAACCTGGAGCAGCACCACAAAAAAAGGCAGCCCTGATGAGCTGCCTTATCTCTGAAATCCGGTATCAATACCGATTCAGCTTATTTGTACACATAGATTTCCGGGTTAACCACCTCGCTGAATGCCGGGCCGGTGCCTGTCTGTGGGTTTACATAAACCCTGGACATGATATGGAACAGGCCATTACTGCGTTCAGTGTCGATTTCAAAGCAGTTATCCTCACCGGAGCAATCACCACTGACTGTCAAACGGAAGCTCTTGCCATCAAGACTTCGCTTCATAAGGTGTGTGGGCAAAATTGCAGGTCGCGGGATAAGCCCATCCTGATATTCCTGCAGCTGTACTTTGTCAAAATCGACCGTCATGATCGCGGCAGCGCTTTCCGGATCGTAGAACCCAAAGTTCCAGAAGTTGGCATATCCGGCGGCAACATGGTCCACCCCACTGATCACCACTTTACTTCCTGGCCGACTCAGATCCACCTCAAGCATTTTACCGGTATTGGGATCCAGGATATCGGTGTACAGGGCATCCAGGTTATTTCCCCAGCAATAACTGCCGGTTTCAGCGCAGTGTACTGCATCATATACCCGTTCTACTACTTCTGCTTTGACATCTGGCTTGCCATGCTCCCGGCGGGTAATCCGGGTCCATTTGTCATACTGCAGAGAACTGCCCGCATATAGCTCATGCTGACCGGTTTCCCGGGTAATTTCCTGCTCCCGGTCAAAAGGAACATAACCGTAAGCCTCTCCCGCTGAAACCCGCATCAAAGACAGTGGCCGGCTTTCAGTCCATTCCTTGACCGCCTCTTCATCGGCAAACGGGCGACCAAACCGGCCGGTGGTCTTGAACGTATCACCCACCAGTGGGTCATGCCCAAAAGTGTGCAGACTGGAAGAGAGTCCCTTGATATTGATCGCCTTGGCCGGTACTCCACTGTTGATAAAGGACTGCCTGATGTCCTCTGCCAGTTTCTGATTCGGGGAGGCAATGTGCACAAAGATCTTGCCATCCCTGAAATCATCCGGATTGCGGGCAACTCCCATGGTGACATCATTGAAGGTTTCCCCAACGGCCGCATCCACCACAATCCGCTCTTCCATGGTCGGCTCCGGCACAACCTCTCCCTCAATAGGAGGCAGGTAGCCACCAGGGTTTGGCAGCTGGGATTTTGACCGTTCATAAACCAGAGTCTCGAAACCGAAGTAGGACATCTCCGGAGGCACTTTCGCATAAATCACCATCGCTTCATTGGTGTCGATGGTCCAGGTGGATGACAGTGGAATTTCAAATTCCTGCCCCGGAATCTGTATAGCCGGAGATGCATCACCGCACTTCCAGTCCGGACAGGGGAACATAATCCCGGAGTAAAGCACTGAGGTATTGGCATAGTTGTTACACACCTCAACGCCTTCATCTAGGCAGTCCACAAAGCCGGTCATCCCCCCCGACAAAACCGTCATCCCGCTGTTTCTCAAATATTTCTGAGCGTCATCCAGCGCGCTGGTGGTTTCACTGCACGCCTGATAAGCCTGTACGGATGAAGCTACTGCCATGCCCAATACTGAGGCAATAAAGAGTTTCTTATTATTAGTTTTATTGTTGGTTTTCATTGTCACTACACTCGCTCTACTGTTAATTCCTGAGATCAATCAGGTTATCTCCCTGACATGGCTCTATCGTCCCAAAAAAATTCGCAGAGAAGCTTCCGAAAATAGAAATGTGCAATGAATCAATAATTCCGGAATCCGCCATGCCATGAGTCCTGTGGCGGATTTCACAAAAAATGGAAACCGGGATTTCTATTTCAGAGGCAAGGTACAGATAAATGACAGAAGCAAGCTTCCAAGCGTACAGCCGTGGAACCCACGGTGAAGTCATAAAAGAAAGGGTTGAAGTCTAGAGAGGCAACCTTGAGAAAGCGAAGGAAAGAAGATCAGCATGACCCCCGGCCTGCCTTGTCCGTTCAGGAGCAGGCGAGCAGGTCCATAGAGGGAGAAGCCGTTTTGCGTTGTTGCACCATGTACTGCCTGGGTGTCATTCCTGTCACCTGCTTAAAGGCTTTATAGTAAGTAGAGCTGGAACCAAAACCCACCTCATAGCCCAGTTCCCCGGGAAGGGTTTTGGCCCCGGCATTTGCCAGCGCCTCAATTTGTTCCTGAAGCCACTGAACCCGGATGCCATTGATGTAATCATTGAAACTGCAACCACAGTTCTGATTGATCATCTGGCTGACATAGGAAGAACCCAGCCCCAGCTCCGCGGAAAGATCAGCCACTTTAAACCCGGGCTCCCGATACAACTGCTTGCTTCGTACCAGCTCATCGGCAAGGGAAAAGTAGTGCCGGGACTCCTGAGGACTTAAACTGCTGCCCTGATACTTGGCTGGACAAGCTTCCGGTTTCGGCGTTTCAACATCTTCAGAGGGTATGGCCCTCTGAAAGGCTGTCTGATCCATTGTCAGTAGCTGGCGGCTGTACTCTCTGGCTGCCCCTGATTTCCCGGATTCCTGACCGGAAACACCCCAGAAGGCATAAGCGGCAGAAAACAGTAACACCATAAAACCGCTTAACAGAACATAAAGTTTGCCAAAAGACAGAATGTCCAGCTCAGGCTGATACCAGCGAGCACCATGGTAGTAAGTAAGCGCCACTATTGGCAGGAGCACCCGGAAAAGGCAAAAACCAAATACCCAGCGAACCGAGCAAAGCTTCCGTTGATCCCCATCCGAAACGTTCAGTTGGGGCCATATCAGCCTTAACAGTGCAACCACATAAGCTGAAAAACTGATCGCTGCCACCAGCAAAAACAACAGAGTTGCCAGGGGGTGAATGCCGAAATCCGGGACATAATCACTCCACTGGGAAATGACTTCTTGCCGGTCCTGCAACGCCTCTTCTGTCAGGATAACCGCCAGTAAAAAGAACGGAGCCAGATGCCATATATCTTTGCGGGTTACCGAGCAGCCTTTTCCAACCAGCTGGCGGCCTCCCAGGTAAAAAACAGGAAAAAAGAGCCCGTTCATGGTGATAAACCAGGCAAGGGGTACTGGGCTTCCTTCCATACCACTGGAAGAGATCGTGATAAAACGGTGGATCAAATCAAACAGCAGCGCTGCGCTGAAGATATAGTCCACAGACTTGATTCCACTCTCACGAGTTATCAGCTGAAAGGCCAGAAGAAACTCGGCCAGAATCACTACCCATAAAATGGTATTGTAAAACACGATCAACACCGGAAGCTTAACAATAAACCCTGCTTATTGCTACCGGTTTCCGGTAAACAAACAACGGTATACACCTATTTTTTTGAAGGTTATACCGCCTCGTTTAATTCATGGCCAAAACCCCAGAAACAGACCCATATTTCAACAAACAGGATCGGCGATGATTGCTTCTTTAAAGTAAAAAAAGCTGCAGGCAACCCTACCTGCAGCGATGATTCGCTCCAATATTCACCGGTAAGAAAACCCGTGGCTAGTCAATTTCCAGCCGGATCTTGCCCCACAACCCCGTGTAGTGCAGCCGACCTTCTTCATCCAGCAGAATGCCTGCATACAGGCTGTTGAAACGGGTTCCACCCAGTACCCAGGTACGAGCCGTTTCACCGGTTGTCCAGTCAATGCCTTCTAATGTGTACTGACCTTCTCGGGCTCCCACGGTATACACCAGGTTGGACCCCACACTCATGATGGGTACACCATTAAGGGAGCTGACATCCATATTCACCCAGGCCGAGCGGAATTCACGGGCCACAGGATCCCATTCAAACTTCTGGACTCCATAGGGTTTAAACCGATCATGATGCCCAGTCCAGCCAATCAGCAGGCTATCTCCTCCCGGGTACCAGGAAGGCCTTGAAGCCGGTGTGTTATTGACCACCAGAGCACCATAGCCCTGAACAACCACAGACTGCTCAGACTGGGTATGACCCACCCGTGGGTCAGCAATAGTGGTTTTCAGAAGGCCGGCATAACGACGATCGGTTGTGCCCTTCGGCGCTTCCCAGTCCTTCGGAATAGCATCCCTCCAGAACAGGGCTGTGCCCATCCGGGCATCACCATCCGTAATCACAACAAAGCGATCTTCATCCCCAAACCCCATCAATGAAGGAGTGGCGCCGGTTCCAACATTCGCTCCATTCGGGTATTCCGCTACCCAGGCCCCACGCCATGGACTGGAAATAAACCGGAAACCATTCCAGATCACTTTCATCATATGGTCCGTGGACGCCACATAGATACCGCCTTTTTCATCAATGGCAATGGAGTTCCGAACTTCAACTGCATCCTGACCTTCTACCATTTTTGCCAGGTTGAATGTCTGTATACGACGAAGGTTCCGGGACACCGCCACCAGGTAACCATCGGCAGAGATCAGCATAATGGTGCCATCAAAGGTCATGTTCATGCCCACCAGCGAACCTTTGACAAGCTCCGGTAGCTCCACTGAATCACGGATAACGATGGCGGAACCCGCATCCCCTTCAATCTCATCTCCGTAAATCGTGATTGAACTTCGGTAATCGGTCTCCCGGTTCTGGGGATCCAGTTTCTCACTGCGACCGACCACAAACCGGTTATCGCTGTCCACCAGGGTGTAAGCACCGGAAAGGTCTGCCATATAGGGAATCATATTCTGGAGCACCCAGGCCACACTGGCTTCCGGCCCCAGTGCATCCAGGTTTTTAATGGCCTTCAGCCCAAGTCCTGCATTCAGGTAGGTGCGCCCAGGCAGAGCAAGGCTGGCCAGCACGGTATGACTGTCCTGGTCAATCTTGACAATCCGGTCGCTGCCACTCCCCCAGAGCACACGACGGCCGTCTGGATAAAGTGAAGAGCTGGACTGACCAAACTGAAAGGGCCCGGACGCCAGGTAAGTCACATCATCAAACTCATCCAGGGTCCGGCTGGGTGATGTGGGACCGGCTACCAGCACACTGTCCTGCTGTGCCGAGGTGCCATGGCCAATACTGTTATTGGAATCCGCCAGATAAGGGTTCTTCGGCGGCATATTCGCAGCCTGAGTGACACAGGCAGCAGAAAGGGTCAGCGCAGCAATCAGGGCAGACGCCCGCTGATGGATACATCTCATTATCAGTACTTCCTTATAAAAACAGAAAATCGATCCTTTTCAGGCGATTTATTATGACAACATTCACTCAACCAGCCGTGGGTCACAAACTTTCAGAAAAGCCGTGACACACCGCAAACCACCGGATACGACGACTCCGAAACATCAATACCCCGGTGACAAACAGATCCCTGCTAATGACATGAACTCCATTTCTGTTTTTATTGTTATTTCCGCAACCGTTTCATTACTCTTTTTATGGCTATGAAACCGATACCTCACGGGCAGCCTGCTCTTTGGCAAACAGGCTGGCAAAGGGCCTGTGGATGACGGAAGGGAGCAACCGCTTCAGTTTCTCCAGCAGATGGGCATCAACCCCAATCACCACTCTCTGGCGGTTCTTTCTCACGGCCTTGAGCATCCGGGCGACGGCCCGGGCAGGGGGCATAGCAAACTTTTCCACCTTGCTGGCCACGTCTGCGGCATTGTCAGGATTGCCAGCCTTATCAAGATGGGCCCGCATAATATTGGTGCGAATAGCCCCGGGGTGAACGCTGGTCACCCCGACACCGCTCATCTTCAATTCAGCCCAGAGCGTTTCACTGATGGCCCTGACCGCAGCCTTGGTCGCACAGTAGGTCGCCTGATTAGGCATGCCCATAAACCCGGCCAGGCTGGACATATTGATGATATGGGCATGACCCGGTCCTTTTGCCCCCTGCTCTTTCAGATAAGGGAGAAAAGCCCGGGTGCCATAAATCACCCCCCAGAGATTAATGCCCAGTACCAGTTCCCAGTCTTCAATGCTCAGGTCTTCAAAACTGCTTTGCAGCGTGATACCCGCATTGTTAACCAGCAGGTTGACCGCCCCATGAACCTCAAGCACTTCTTCAGGCAGCGCTTCCATACGACCACGATCGGTTACATCAACCCGATGCTGACTGACCCGGACGTCATATGACGCCAATAGCCGGGCCGTTTCCTCCAGGCCCTCCGGGTTCAGGTCAGCCAGCGCCAGATGACACCCTTCCCGGGCCAGCTGCACCGCCATTTCCCGGCCAATGCCGCTGCCGGCTCCGGTAATAACCGCCACTTTATTATTAAATTTGTTCATGGGCTGGACACCGTTTTCCTCTGAAAAATAAGACGCTACCTCTATAACAGTCCCTGTTCTTTCGCCATGGTCAGAGCCAGGTCCTCAATCATGTCTTCCTGCCCCCCCACAGTGCCTCGGCGGCCCAGCTCTGCCAGAATGTCCCGGGCCTGAACGCCATACTTGGCTTCAGCCCGTTTGGCAAACAGCAGGAAGGAGGAATAAACCCCGGCATAGCCCAGAGTCAGGGCATCCCGGTCAATGCGGATCGGCTGATCCATCAGGGGCACCACCAGGTCCTCGGCCACATCACTGATCTTATAAAGGTCAACACCGGTCTCTACTCCCATCCGGTTCAGCACCGCAACAAAGACTTCCAGGGGCGTATTACCGGCCCCCGCCCCCAGGCCGGCTACAGAACCGTCAATCCGGCTGGCGCCTGCGTCTATCGCGGCCAGAGAGTTGGCAATGCCCATGGCCAGGTTGTGGTGGCCATGAAAACCGATCTCTGTCTCCGGCTTCAGTTCCGCTCTCAGGAGCCCAAGCTTTTCAGTCACTTCATCGGGCAGCATATATCCGGCAGAGTCCGTGCAATAGATGCAGTTGGCGCCATAGCTTTCCATCAGCCTGGCCTGTTCCAGAATCTTTTCAGCACTGACCATATGGGCCATCATCAGAAAGCCTACGGTGTCCATGCCCATCTTGGCGGACATGCCAATATGCTGTTCCGAAACATCCGCTTCCGTACAGTGAGTGGCCACCCGGATGGTGGATACCCCCAGATCCCTGGCCATGCGAAGATGGTCAAGGGTTCCGATACCCGGCAATTGCAGCGCCGACACTTTGGCATTCTTCATTTTGGGAATCACCGCATCCAGGTACTCTTCATCCGTGTGAGCGGGAAAGCCGTAGTTCACTGATGCGCCACCCAGACCATCACCATGGGTCACTTCAATCAGGGGAATGCCCGCCTCATCCATGGCCACGGCAATATTGACCATTTCATCCACGGAAATCTGGTGGCGCTTGGCGTGCATGCCATCACGCAGACACATATCATGGAGGGTGACTTTTTTGCCTTTCAGATCCATTGCTTATTCTCCCCGAGCCGGTAAAGTGATAGCGCCCTTGTCAGCCTCTTCCGCAAACATTTCCGCGGTTCTCAGCCCTGCTGCGGTCATGATATCGAGGTTACCGGCGTATTTCGGCAGGAAGTCCCCGAGCCCCTCCACCTCCATAAATACGGACACCCGGTTGCCATCAAATACCGGCCCGTTCACCAGCTTGTAGCCCGGCACGTATTTCTGAACCTCTTTCACCATGTCGTGAATGGATTCCGTAATGGCCCCCTCATCCGGGGTATCCGCCGTCAGGCAGTGGATGGTATCCCGCATGATCAGCGGTGGCTCCGCCGGATTGATGATAATGATGGCCTTGCCTTTTTTCGCCCCACCCACCTTTTCAACGGCACCGGAAGTGGTTCGGGTAAATTCATCAATATTCTGTCGTGTACCAGGGCCTACGGAGCGGGAAGACACCGTTGCCACAATCTCGCCATAGTCCACCTCCTGAACCCTGGAAACCGCGGCTACCATGGGAATCGTCGCCTGGCCACCGCAGGTCACCATATTGACATTAAGTTTCAGCTCTTCCGTATGTTCTCTCAGGTTCACGGGCGGAACACAGAAAGGACCAATGGCAGCCGGCGTCAGGTCAATCATAATGACCCCCAGCTCATTGAGCTTGCGGCTGTTTTCTTCATGGACATAAGCGGAAGTAGCATCAAAAGCGATGCGAATATCATCCTGAATCACATGGGGAAGAACACCGTCCACCCCCTCGGAAGAGGTTTTTATTCCCATTTCACGGGCCCGTTTCAGCCCCTCTGATTCAGGATCGATCCCCACCATCCAGACTGGCTCTATCCAGTCTGAACGCTTCATTTTCATCAGCAGGTCGGTGCCAATATTCCCTGGCCCGATAATGACGGCCTTCAGTTTCTGATTCATCTTCTTATTCTCCAAAGGTCACAGAAGCCTTGCCCAGGCCTTCGATTTCCAGTGTCATCTCATCACCGGGAGCAACCGGCTCCAGGGGTACCAGTGAACCAGAAAGGATAATTTCTCCGGCTTTGAAGGGAATGCCAAACTCCCCCAGGGTATTGGCCAGCCAGGCGACAGCGGTCAACGGATCCCCCTGGACTGCCGCCCCCACTCCTTCACTGATCAACTCGCCGTTTTTATAAACCTTCATCTGGGCGGAGGGCAGGTCAATGGTTCGGGGATCCACTTCTTCATTCCCCAGCACAAATACCCCACAGGAGGCATTGTCCGCCACGGTGTCTTGAATCTTGATCTGCCAGTTATGAATACGGGAATCCACAATCTCAAAACAGGGCATCACACACTCAGTGGCATCCAGTACATCCTGTTCGGTGACCCCAGGCCCCACCAGGTCTTTTTTCAATTTGAACGCAATCTCCCCCTCGGCCCTTGGCTGAATCAGCTTATTGGCTGAGCAGGAAATGGTTTCGCTGTTTTTGAACCACATCTGTTCGGTGATGAAGCCAAAGTCCGGCTGGTGGACATTGAGCATCTCCTGAACCGCTTTGGAGGTGACACCGATTTTCTTGCCAACAATACGGTCACCGTCTTTTACCCGACGCTCCACCATATGCAGGGAGATGTGGTAAGCATCCTCAATGGAGATGTCATTTTCACGGCGGGTCAGGGGGTCAATGGTTTTCCCGCTGGTCAGGGCAGCATACAACTCATCGCCGTACTGGCTTCTTTTTTGTTTGTCCATAATGTCCGTCCTCTTGTGTTGCGTTGCGCTTCACTTCTTTCAGCAGCAACCTACGTAAAGTTGCAACCTGGAGGCTTCTGCAAAGTTTTTTTCTGGAACCGTAGGTTGCTGCTGAGCACAGCGAAGCGCAACAGCCCTCCCTAACCATACCGGATAAAGTCAATGCACTGGCGGTTAAACCAGCCTTCATGCTCCACCATGGCCCAGTGCCCGCACTCGCTGAGCAGGGTAAACCGGATGTTGCGGCAGGCCTCCAGCATGGTGTCAGCTCCCCGGGATGGACAAAATTTGTCGTTCATTCCCCAGATCCCGAAAATCGGACACGTCAGCTCATGCAGTCGTGAGGTCATATTCGGCACCTGCATGGTGGACAGCACACAGGCGGGTTGTTCATGAACCACAGCCACCCTTTCGTTCACGGTGTCATCGGTAACCTGGGAGGCATCAAACAACTGCAGGCCCAGTAACCGCTTCATTCCGGCAGGCTCTTTCAGCTCGCCGGAAGCAAAGGCGGCAGCCATCTTCTGAATGCCTTCCATCTCCTGAAAGTACTGTTCCTTTTCCATCAGCCCGCCCGGGGCCATCAGGATCATCCGGTTCACCAGTTCTGGATAATCAAGGGCGAATTTAATGGCAATGGCTCCCCCCAGGGAGTTACCAACCAGGGTCAGAGAAGTGAGTTCCAGCTGATCCACCAGCCCTTTAATGGCGGTAACAAAAAAATCCAGCGTGTATTCTGTTTCCGGCTTATCACTCAAACCATAGCCCGGCAGATCGGGAACAATGGCCCGAACTCCCGCTTCGGCAAATGCGGGGTAGTTGCCCTTAAAATTGCTGTAGCCACTGGCGCCAGGACCACTGCCATGGAGAAAAAGAACCGCTTCCCCTTCACCGGCTTCGTGATAGTGAAGAGAAAGGCCATCCTCCAACTGAACATAATGACCCTCTGGAATTGCACTCATGCCCGTTTCTCCCATTTTTATAGAATGGAATTCTTTCAATGCAGCACAGCCCCATCATCGTCCAACAAGACTAATACAGCGCCTCAGCCAGTGGTTACCATCAGGCTGAAGCAAGATCAGAATAACTACAGGCAGGTAAATCAGTGATGAGTAACCCTCTGGATTTTTCAGATAAAGTCGTTCTGGTAACCGGTGGAGGTAAAGGGGCAGGCAGGGGAATCAGTGAACGTTTTCTGGCACAGGGTGCCAGTGTCGTCATCTGTGGACGGCAGGCACCGGAATCAATGCCAGAATACGCAGGCCACAAAGCGGTATTTTTCCCCTGTGATGTCCGGGACCTGGAACAACTCGATCAACTGATCAGCAGCACAGTAAAACAGTTTGGCCGTCTGGATGTCCTGGTCAACAACGCTGGGGGAGCGCCGGAAGCGGATGCCGCGACGGTATCCCCCCGGTTCTCCGAGGCCATCATCCGTCTGAATCTGATCGCCCCCCTGAACCTGTGCCAGAAAGCCAATGCCATCATGCAGGAACAGAAAGAAGGCGGCACCATCGTCAATATCTGCAGCGTCAGTGCCCAGCGCCCTTCACCGGGAACAGCGGCCTACGGTGCAGCCAAAGCCGGCCTGTTGAACCTAACCCGGTCCCTGGCGGTGGAGTGGGCTCCGAAAGTACGGGTCAATACCGTCACTGCCGGCCTGATACTTACGGAACAGGCTCACCTGCATTACGGCGACCAGAGCGGTATTGACAGTGTTGCCAGCACCATTCCCCTGCAACGGCTGGCCAACCCGTCTGATATTGGCGACGCCTGTCTTTATCTGGCATCGCCCTTATCCTCTTACGTCAGTGGTGCGGATATTACCGTTCATGGCGGCGGTGAAAAACCGGCCTTCCTGGATGCGGCCCGGAACACCTCAACATAAAAGCAGACAAAATAATCATGAATTCAGAAGCCACCTGCACTGTTGATATTGAACTCCCGGTTGACCAGGCATGGGAAAAACTCCGGGACTTCACTCAATCCGTCAACTACGTTCCCAACCTGACCGGCTGCAAGTTACACCCCGGCCCCACCGAAGGGGTTGGCGCCAGTCGAAGAGTCTTTCAGAAAAACGGCAAAAGCCTGGATGAAACCATTACCCGGTGGACTGAGCTGCAGGGCTTTACCATGCGCCTGCATGAAGGGGAAGGCCCTGCCCCGGCCCCTTTCAGGGACGCCAGTTTTACTTATGATATTCAACCAGCGGGGAATAAAACCCGCTTCACCGCCTCCATGAACTACAGCATTCGAGGTGGGTTGATGGGCAGACTGATGGATAGACTGATACTGAAAAAAGTACTGACCCGAGCGGTCAGTCAGATCGCTGGAAATATGAAGCGCTACTATGAAACCGGAGTGCCCAGCAACAGGGGCTGAGCCACTCAACACAGTCAGGGGTTACCCTCAACTTTCATGAAGCGTGTAATCCCAGCTCAGTTTTGTGCCGGATTCTGCCATCATGATGGATACGGAGCAGTACTTCTCAAACGTCAGTGAGAGTGCCCGGTCAATCTGTTTTTCAGAGATGCCACTGCCATAAATATCAAAATGCATATGAACCGCGGTAAACACCGTGGGTGGGGTCTTTGAGCGCTCTGAAGTCAAAGATACCTTGCAATCTTTGATGGGTTGACGCGCCTGGGTCAGAATCGAGGTCACGTCCATGGCAGCACAGGTGCCTGCGGCCGCCAGCAGCATTTCCATAGGCGATCCGGCGCTGTTTTTACCCCCAAACTGGGTGGGTGCATCCATCAGAACAGAGTGAGTGCCTTCCACATATTCTGTGTGTCCTACAAAACCCTTATCACCCAGCCATTGAATTGTCGCTTTCATTAAACTGCCTCTTGAAGAAATTACCGCAAGGATACCCATCTGTAACCCTGGCCTTGTTGATGCGTATCAAGGCAGTAACCGGTAGCTGGCCATAATCTAGAGCCCACCATAAATACGACACAATTCAAATAGTTGGAGGGAGAGCGGCATGATTGTAACGGGGTTCCCGTTTATCGCAGTAATGGCTGGCTTATGTGGTGTTCTGGTCTGGATAGAGCAACGATACCCCAGCCGTTTTTTCCGCTGGTTTCCCAGCATAGTCCTGGTGATGTTTGGCTCAATGGCTCTCTATACCCTTGGTCTATGGGAAATGACGGATTCCGTGAAAACTGCCAGAGCTGAAGTCCGTGACAATATGATCCCGGCCATGCTGTTCCTGATGTCCCTTAAGTTTGACCTCACCGTCATCCGCAAACTGGGCATGCGACTGATAACCCTCCTGCTGGGCTCAACAATCACTCTAATGGTGGGTTTTATCGTGGTTCAGCAGATCATGGCACCTCTGCTGGGTGATGAAACCCCATACACCTTTGCCGTGATGTCGGCCGGATGGACCGGAGGCACCCAGAATTTTGTGGCCATCAAGGAAGCACTGAATGTCAGTGATTCCGCCATGGCCTATACCTTGCTTATGGGAGCGCTCTGTTATTCCGTATGGCTGATCATTATCATCGCAATGAAGCCCTTCAAATCCCGCTTCAGCCACTTCCTGAGGGCAGATAACAGTGGTATCGATAAAGTGCTGGAGCAACTTCAGAATATAGGCAGTAGCCAGAAGCCCGATGTACAGGGGTTAATGCTGATGCTGGGCCTGTCTTTGATTGTGGCCGCCCTTTCCCATCATTTCGGAGGCCTGATCGCCGCCACCGGACTGCTGAATCCCATGGTCTGGGCCATCATTATTTCCTCCCTGGGGGGGATGGTACTGGCGCCCACAGCACTGGGCAGAATGGATGGCAGCAATGAAATCTCCACCATTATGCTGTATATTATCGTCGCCCTGATTGGTGCAGAGGTTAACCTCAGTGCCATAACCCGAGCCCCACTCTATATTCTTTCCGGGGTCATGATTCTGGCAATCCACGGTCTTCTTCTATTGCTCATCGGCCGCCTCCTCAGGCTTAACCTGCACTTGTGCGGCATTGCCTCCATCGCCAATATCGGCAGCGCACCTTCAGCGGCAGTGGTCGCTGCGGCATACGACAAAAACCTGATGCCCGTGGCAGTAATAATGGCACTGATCGGCTCCATGCTGGGTTCATTTGTGGGCCTGACAGTGAATGAGATATTGCTCTGGCTGGGATAAGGTCATACCCGCTTTTATGATGAACTGACCTGAAGGGATTCCGGCAAGGGCTTGCTTTAAGGAAAACCTTTAAGGAAAAGTAATGCGTCAGTTGATTAAAAATGCCTGGGTCATTGATGGCACCGGTAGTGATGCCTTTAAAGGGGAGATTCTGCTGGAAGACAGAGCGATTCTCGAAGTCGCTCCGCGAATTGATGTAAACGACAGTTACGTTATCGATGCCCGGGAAGGCAGGGTGACGCCGGGATTTATTGATGTCCATAGCCATACCGATCTGGCCACATTTATACCCGACGGCTTTCGCCCGAAAGTGCTTCAGGGCATTACCACAGAGCTGATCGGGCTCTGTGGCCTCGGAGTGGCGCCCCTGCCGGAAGCACTACAGGCTGAAGCCCGCAAGCGACTGATTATTGGCCACCCAGAGATAGAATGGCGGTGGGAGAGTTATGGGGAGTACTGCTCTGCCCTGGAAGCTCAGGGACTGGAAGTCAACCTGTCGGCTTTCGTTCCCCATGGACTGCTGCGATTCGGAATCTGCCAGGACAGCCCGGCGATAATGAACCAGGCGCAGTTGAAGCAGCTGGACGACCTGGCGGACAAAGCCCTGTCAGAGGGCGCACGGGGTATCAGTCTCGGCCTGATTTATCATCCAGCCCTGTTCAGTAACCGGGAGGAGCTGCTGACCATGGCCAGGGTGGCCGCCCGCCATAACAAGCCTGTGGTCGTACACCTGAGAAGTGAAAGTGATGAAGTCCTGGAAGCTTTAGAGGAGATGATCGGGATTTCAGAAACAGCAGGGTGTCAGCTTCATATTTCTCATCTGAAACTGATCGGGCGCCGTAACGGTCACAAATTGAATGCCCTGCTTGATCTGATTGACCGCCATCAACTGACCTTTGACCAATACCCCTACGGCTATGGCAGTACCACACTGCTGTCGATCCTTCCCCCGGAACTGATCAGAAGCTATCAACCGGACCAGCTGTTTCTGATGTTGCAGAAAGAGTCTGTCCGCCGGGAAGTGAAAGCCTGGTTTTCAGAACAGATCCTGCCGGAGAAGGGGGTACCCTGGGATAACCTGCCCGCCCTGGTTGGCTGGGACAACATACTGATCGTTGATGTGGAGACACAAGCCAGTCGGCAGTGGCTTGGACTTTCTATTTCAGACTGTGCCCGTCACACTGGCCAGCATCCCGTAGACTTAACCCTGGACCTGCTCATTGCCGAACAGGGAAACGTGCGAATGATTGATTTCTTTATGGATGAAGCTCTGGTGGAACGGATTTTTCAGCACCCCCGGGGAGTAGTCGGGACAGACAGCCTTCTGGGTGGAAGGCTTCACCCCAGGGTCTCAGGCACCTTTCCCCGCATTCTCAATCGATTTGTACAAAAGCGACAGTTGATGCCTGTAGAGCAGGCCATATACAAGATGACAGGCCAGAGTGCCGATATTTTCTCCATAGCGAACCGCGGACGTCTGGCAAAAGGTTATCAGGCGGATATTGCCCTGTTTCGCCCTGACTTTAGGGACCATGCAACCGTAGCAGAACCAGAACAGCCTGCCACCGGGCTGGACATGCTCTGGATTAACGGTCAATGCAAGGTAAATTCAGGGGTTTATCAGGCAAATCGGCCAGGTGAGTTGCTCTATTGCCGCTGACTCTGCTGAGTTGCGCTTCGCTTGTGTCAGCAGCAACATGGTTAAGGGCTGAGCACAGCAAAGCGCAACTGAGTTCTGACCAGTATTTGCCGGTACAGGACCTAAAGGTCCAGCCCCACCCCCAGTACTGAGTTCAGGCAGGCCTGAAAGCGCTGGGCATCGGCCATGGGCAGGTTTGCATACAGCTCTCTTTCAATCTGTTCCTTGTGATTTTCATCGGTAATCGTACAAACGCCATTGACCAACGCAAAACGCTGGTCATTGACCCGGTAAACGACGATATTTGGACGTTCCCCGCCCATGGAAATAACGGCAAAATCAATTCGGGCCCGGGCTGCCTGTAGATCCGCCACAACAGCAGCCCCATTATCGGCACCGATATGGACATGGGGATAACCCTGGTTGGAGTAATAATTGGGACCCGCTCCCTGGACCATTCCCATTCCGGTGATGACTTCTGTGACCGTTGGCATAATGTGCTTCTCCTTATTGGTTGGAGAGCACACTGTGTCCAATTCAACCCCGGCCTGTCAGAGTGAAACCCTTCCCTGGGAAGCCAGCCAGGGAGCTGGCTTGAGTGGAATCACTGAACCTTTTTATGGACATCTTTATAGGCCATCATCTCCAGCAGCCTTTCTTCCCGCTCCGGGGTAAAACCACAGGTTTTATTCCATTCCCGGGGATTCTCATAGGTCCCGAACAGCATATCCCACCAGACAATATCTCCGTAATTGTTTTTATGGCGGCCAAACTGATGGTGAATTCTGTGCATTTCCGGCCGCTGGAAAACATAACCCACCCAGCGCGGGGTTTTGACATTGGTGTGGTAAAAAAACTCACCCACCGCCGTAAACAAAGTATAAATAGCGGCGGCTTCCATTGAGAGGCCCAAAAGGGTATACACCAGCAGACTGCCAATGACCGAGTTGACCACCATCTCACCAGGGTGTTTGTAAAACGAAGTGATCACCTCCAGCCGTTGTGGACTGTGATGAATCTGATGAAACCCCAGCCATAGAAAGTCAGACTCATGGCGCCAGCGGTGCCACCAGTAGAACACAAAGGTCGCAATAAAATACGCAATAAAAGCACCCGCTGCGGGAGGCACATGGTCAGACAGTTTCAATAGCGACCAGGAGGACAGCCACAGCTCCCAGGTAATACCGGCCAACAGCACAACACCCAGCTGAAGCCCGTTGACCAATAGAACCCGCAATGGCCAGGTTTTCACTTTCGGAAGCGGCCAGCCGGGTATCAACTTCTCAAGAAAAAAGCAGCCGCAGAAAATCGTTATAATGATCGCCAGCATCCTTAACCTCCACTAACCCGCACAGGGCTTTCGCACCAAAATCCTTACGGTTTAGAATCGCTGAAAAACCTGTAAAACCAGCCTATTTTACGACATTTGATTTTCAAACCTGCTCCCTTGATGACCTTCCTCAACGAACTTACTGACCCCGCCGGGTGGGTGCTTGCGACCATAAACTGATTGATGTCTTGATGATTGCTATCTGCGCTATCATCAGTGGTGCTGGGTCCTGGGAAGATATGGAGGCTTACGGACAAGAGAAGTACGAGTGGCTCAAATCGTTCCTCGAACTCCCCTCCGGCATTCCGTCCCACGACACGTTCTACCGAGTCTTCAGCCTTCTTGATCCTGATGAGTTTCAGGCCTGCTTCACACGCTGGGTCAAGTCGGCTTTTCCTGAAGCGTTCACCTCATCTGGCGAACTTGGCGATATCGCCCCCATTGATGGTACAGCCATCAAAGGTTCCAGGGGCAGAGGTAAAGGCAAGAGAGCCGTCCACATGATCAGCGCCTGGAGTTCTAAACTGGGCGTTGTACTGGGCCAGAAGAAGGTGGATAAAAAGTCCAATGAGCTCACTGCCATCCCTGAACCTTTGGAAGCCATTGATCTCAGGGGCTCCTTGATTACAGCGGATGCCATCAGTTGCCAGAAAAGCATTGTTGAGGCCTGTATTGAGCAGGGAGCAGACTTCCTGCTAGCGGTGAAAGGCAATCAGGAAACTCTTCAGAAGGACATTCAGGCCACCATCGAATCACACTGGGAAGCACAACCCGTTGATGAGCTGTCCGGGGTCTTTGCGGAGCAAATCGACAGCGGTCACGGTCGACAGGAATACCGGTGTTGCTGGGTGTTCGACGAGCTTGCCAACCTCTCCACTCATTGGGACTGGCGATGCATCAGGCAGTTTGGTGTCGTACAAGCTGACCGGACAGCGACCACCTCTCTACGCTTCTATATTTGCAGCAGAAGTATGACAGCCGAAGACATGCTGTCAGCCACTCGGACTCACTGGGAAGTGGAAAATAACCTGCACTGGATGTTGGATGTGTCTTTTAACGAGGGTGCCTGCCAGACAAAGAACGACCATCCTGCAGAAAGCCTGTCTACCTTGAGAAGAATCGCTCTCAATATCCTGAAAATGGATGCCGGTAAATCGGGAAGTGTCCGGAACAAGCGTAAGAGGGCTGGATGGAGCAACCATTATCTGGCTCAATTACTCAAGCAGTTCATTATCGGCCCGGTTTGGTGCGTAAGCCCTAGTACATCATTTCACTGCCTTTGACCTCTGACAAAGAACACAGGCTCATATACAGGCATAATTCACATTTTTGATCCGATCATGCCTGTTAAATACCACATCCGCCTGTCTGCAGAAGAACAACAAACACTGAAAGAATTGGTAAAAAGCAAGGCAGCCCAATACAAACGTACACATGCTCAAATTCTTTTGGGGCTGGATGAAAATGGGCCTGCACTGAGTGAAATGGAAGTTGCTGAGGTTTGCGCCACTTCCAAGAAAACTGTCCAGAGAGCCCGAAAACGGGCCGTGGAAGAAGGGCTCGAGACCGCCGTTGAGAGTAAATTCAGCAAGCACGGTGGACGTCGTAGCCTGGATGGTGAGCAGCATGCACAACTTGTGGCACTGACCTGTTCAGAACCACCAGAAGGCCATTCTAGCTGGACCATGCAGTTCTTGGCAGACAAGCTCGTTGAGCTGGAGGTGGTAGAAAGTGTCTCTGATACAACCGTCTGGCGCGAGTTAAAAAAAACGATTTAAAACCCTGGCAGAAAAAAGAGTAGTGCATTCCGGCAAAGGGCAGCGCTGAGTTTGTGTCCTCCATGGAGGATATTCTGGATGTTTACAAGCGCCCCCATGATCCCAAAAAGCCTTTGGTTTGTATGGATGAAAGCAGTAAACAACAAGTCAAGGAGGTCAGATCACCTATTCCATTGTCTCCTGGCCAGTGCAAACGCTTTGACAATGAGTACGAGCGCAACGGTGTGAGTGCCCTGTTCATGTTTTTTGCTCCCCTTGAAGGTTGGCGGCATGTTGAAGTTACGGATCGGCGTACAGCTCAGGATTGGGCAGAGCAGATAAAGCAGTTGGTTGACGTGCATTTTCCTGAGGCCGAAGTCATTCGACTGGTAATGGATAATCTCAATACCCATAGTACTGCCTCTCTCTACAAGGCTTTTGAACCTGAAGAGGCTCGGCGCATAGCCAAGAAGCTGGAGATCCACTACACCCCGAAACACGGGAGTTGGCTTAACATGGCAGAGATAGAGTTGAGCATTTTAAGTCGTCAATGCCTTGATCGACGAATTCCTGATCAAGATACGCTCAAAGAAGAGGCTACCGCATGGGAGCAGAAGCGCAACAACTGCCAAGCCAAAATGGAGTGGCGATTTACCACCGAAGATGCACGGGTAAAGCTGAAGAAACTCTACCCGACAATCTCAGTGAAATGATGTACTAGTGTTTAATGACAGGATTATTATGCTGATTCATTGAGGGTTACCTTTGGTTTAGTTGTAGTAGTTCAGACCTGATCTGACAGTCACCGATTTTTCAGAGGGTGTCTGTCAGGTCAAATTCAGGCTACAAATTTTTCCTTCCAGATCTCTTTGCCATCTATCAGAGTTTCCATTGGCGTTCTT
>NZ_JBLYZI010000067.1:0-30493 GCF_057680865.1 Endozoicomonas sp. Z74 | reverse complement strand
GTGGTTAAACCCTGCCACTTTCAAGTAAGTTTTTGGTGGATTATCCACCAAAAATTGCAGGGGCTAGGCTGCTTTTGCGATCCCAAAAGATGAATTTATCAAATAGCTGGGGTTGTTCGCACCTTCCAAAGGCGGCCTGACTGAGATCGATGGTTGAAAAGTCAGTGCTGGAGGCAATCAAGCCGACCACGATGTACAGCAGAACACTGCCCATATGATCAGACCCTTTGGTTTTGTTCAGGGGGGTCATACTTCCGATAATCCCTGCAACGGTTGCCAGAATAACGACCCAGCCACTGCCACTGAAGAAGCTTCTAAGGCCTGACATTACGTTTTCGTCGGTTAGCCCGCCAGGATTGACCACCTGCTTACCCAGGACCAGGACAATACCGGCCACACCCATGCCAATACCAATGGTGATCATGAAATCCATGAAGGTGTAGTCACGCTTGTCTTCTTTTTTAAAAGCGTTGAAATTGATCTTTTCGATAATGGAATCCACTTCCTGGCTGTTTGCCCTGGAGAACCGGTTGAAAGCATGGCGCATTGGGGCAAAGGAGATCATCAGCACCAGCCAGAAGGAGGCACAAATGTTGTCCATCAAAAAGGCATAGGTCAGTGCCTGAGAGCCATCCGCAACGCCCAGCCCCTGCTGGGTGGCTGCCATGTTGGTGGAGCCGCCTACCCAGGACGAGGACAGTATGGAAAAGGTCTGCCAGGCATCGGCCTCAAAACGGCTTTTAAAGCTGATAAATACAATAACAAAGCCAATCAGAACGCTGGCGGTTACCGCCAGAAAAGACGCGAGTAGCTTGGGACCCAGCTTGAACACATCACGAATATCGTTCTTCAGCAGCAGCAGGAACAGCATCATGGGAAGCAGGTAGTATTTGAGGCTGCCAATAAAGCTGCTGATTTCAGGCGTCAGCTGCCATATTTTGAGTGACGCACCGATCATTCCGCCAAAATAAATAAACGTCAGCGCAGGTATGACTTTGAATAGCTTGAGATTAAGGTTTTTCTCGCAGTAGAGGACGGCTGTTATAAACAGCACAAGTAAAGAAAAAAAACTGTAGACATTTGTGATCACAGGCCATTCTCTCCAACACAAAATACTGATAAATGTCAGCAACAAGGGAAATAACAACGCTCGATAGCCACAATACGGGAAAAATCTTTGTGAAAGGATAGGTGTTAGTGCCTGATGTTTTTTGAACAACTGTGTCTGGTGCTCAGAAAGTAGAAAAAAACCCCTATGGAGGTTGGGGAAAGCGAAGGTCGTTTTTTTATGGGGGGGGGAGTAAGTGAAAACTATTGGCACTATCGTTTTTTAAAGATAAAAGTTGCGCATAATCATGGTTTTTGCGAAAAACATCTGGTCAAGGGATCAACCCATGCTCAGCCATGGACAGTATCTCCCCTCTGCCCACGACCATATGATCAAGCACCTTGATCTCCACCAGTGATAAAGCTTCAGTCAGCCGACCGGTGATATCAACGTCTGCCTGGCTGGGCTGTGGGTCACCGGATGGGTGGTTATGGCAGAGAATCAGGGAGGCGGCATTCAGGTGAAGCGCCTGTTTAACCACCTCTCTCGGGTGCACCGTAGCGGAATCAAGGGTGCCCTGAAACAGGGTCTCCAGGGCGATAACCCTGTGTCGTGTATCCAGGAATAGACAGGCAAACTCTTCCCGCTCCACCCCCTGAAAATGCAACTGTAGATACTGACGGGTGGCTTCCGGGCTGTTGATAATATCGGTCTGGGTGACTTTCCGGCTCAGCATCCGGCGGCACATCTCAAGGACAGCACTGACCTGGGTGCTTTTGGCGGGTCCCAGCCCTTTTACTTTGAGCAGCTGCTGGTGCTGTGCACTCAGAAGCCGGTCGAGTCCGCCAAAACGGGTAATCAGGTTCTGGGCCAGCTGGATGACGTTCATACCCTGGCAACCGGTACGCAGGAACAGGGCCAGCAGTTCCGCATCGGTCAGGGACTGGGCGCCCAGGGCCATCATTTTTTCCCTGGGGCCGTTTTTGTCTTCCGCCAGAGGCGGTTGTGAAGGGCTCTCAGCCTTTTTGTCAGAACGATTGTGGTGGCTTCTCATTGGGTACCGACCCGGTTTCGCTGTTAAGATGGAACCCATTCAGACAAAATAATCGCCATTTAATTCCCTGACATGACTGTTTACTGGCGCAGAGAGGCTGGTATTGAAGGCCAGGCAACGTGAAGCTGTTCTTTACAGGGGTAACCCATGCAACGCACTGCGGGCTATGTCGGGACACTTTTTGGCGTGATCAGGAAAGGTACCTGCACTCTATGCAAAGGCTACGAAATAAACGAGTTGTACTGGGGATCACCGGTGGTATAGCGGCTTATAAAAGCGCTGAGCTGGTGCGGTTGCTGGGGAAGCTGGGGGCGGATGTCCGGGTGGTCATGACCCGGGCGGCCTGTGAATTCATCACTCCCCTTACCCTTCAGGCCCTGTCCCATAACCCGGTTCATCTTGACCTCCTTGATGCCAAGGCAGAGGCGGGCATGGGGCATATTGAGCTGGCCCGCTGGGCGGATGTGGTTCTGGTTGCCCCTGCCACCGCTGACTTTATGGCACGACTTGCCGGTGGTCATGCGGATGATCTGCTGACCACCCTGTGCCTGGCAACCAGTGCGCCACTCTGCCTGGCACCGGCTATGAATCAGGGAATGTGGCGCGATGCCAAAACCCAGCAGAATTGTGAAGAACTGCTGGAACGCGGTGTGCGCCTGTTTGGTCCTGCCGATGGCAGCCAGGCCTGTGGTGATGTAGGGCCGGGACGGATGATTGATCCGGAACTGATTGTTGAGCACGTGGCAGAGTTATTTACCCATGACATCCTCAGCGGTATGAAGGTCATGATTACCGCTGGAGGTACCCGGGAGGATATTGACCCTGTGCGGTACATATCCAATCACAGCTCCGGAAAAATGGGGTATGCACTGGCTGAGGCTGCGGTAGAGGCGGGCGCTTCTGTGACACTGATCAGTGGGCCTGTGAATCTGGAAACACCGGACCGGGTCAGGCGGGTGGATGTTGTCAGTGCCCGGGATATGCTCCAGGCGGTGCATGATAACCTGGATGACGTGGATGTGTTTATCGGGTGTGCGGCGGTCAGTGATTTCCGTCCTGTCGAAGTGGCCAGGGAGAAAATCAAAAAAGACCCGGATAATGGCAGTGACTATCTGGACATCCGGCTGATTCGTAACCCGGATATCATTGCTTCCGTTTCTGCCCTGGAAACGCCGCCTTTTGTGGTGGGCTTTGCCGCAGAAACCCAGAATGTTCTGGGCTACGCAGCAGACAAGCTGCGCCGGAAAAAAATGAACCTGATTGTGGCCAATGATGTAGCGGATCAGACCATCGGCTTCAGCAGTGACAGCAATGAAGTGACGGTTCTGGGTGAAGACCTGGAAGAGCCGTTGCCAAAAGCATCGAAGAAAGTGGTGGCCCGCAAGCTGCTGAAGATCATGGCGCGCCGTTACCGCAAATGGAAAAGAGCGTCTGAGGACGCACATGCTGGTTCAGATTCTGACGATCTGGCAGCCAGTGAATAATACAAGGAGAAACCCTATGGCCACTTTTGATAAGCCTGTGCCTGATAAGACGGCTTCTGAAAAGAAAACCCTTAAAACCCGAATCCTGGATGATCGCCTGGGCACAGAGTTTCCCCTGCCGGCTTATGCCACTGAAGGATCCGCCGGAATTGACCTGAGAGCCTGTGTTGAAGTGCCGGTCACTCTTGAACCCGGGCAGACCGAGTTGCTGCCAACGGGGATGGCAATCCATATTGAGGACCCTTCTCTGGCGGCCATGATTCTGCCTCGCTCGGGTCTGGGTCATAAACACGGTATTGTGCTGGGTAACCTGGTTGGGTTGATAGATTCCGATTACCAGGGGCAGCTGATGGTTTCCTGCTGGAATCGGGGGAACACGACATTCACCGTTAACCCGGGCGAGCGCATTGCCCAGCTGGTTCTTGTCCCTGTGGTGCAGGCAAGCCTGGAAATTGTGGACAGTTTTGATGAGACTGACCGGGGAGCTGGTGGATTTGGTAGCTCTGGAAGGCATTAATCCTCCCGTGTATACAGCCTCAAGATAGCAGACGGTGAGTCTGCTATCTGGTAACCTGCCCTGCGTGCCAGCCTCTTGTCGGGTTGCTCTTTTCACCCTGTGCCAGAACAACCAATTTCATGTCTCTCAGGAGGAGTAATGGATAAGCCTGCCCTGTCTTCCCAGGAAATCGCCACAGTACTGACAGAAGCCCTGCCCTACCTGCAGCGATACGCCGGTAAAACCGTAGTGGTGAAGTATGGCGGCAATGCCATGGAAAGTGATGAACTGAAAAACAGTTTTGCCCAAGGGGTGGTTCTGCTTAAGGCCGTCGGCATCAATCCGGTGGTGGTTCATGGCGGTGGCCCCCAGATTGGCAGTATGCTGGAGCGGCTGAACATTGAAAGCCGTTTTGTTCAGGGCATGAGGGTGACCGACTCCAATACGATGGATGTCGTGCAAATGGTGCTGGGTGGTCTGGTCAATAAGGAAATTGTCACACTGATCAATAACAATGGTGGCCGGGCCATTGGGGTGACCGGTAAGGATGGGCGTTTCATCCGTGCAAGGCGCCTGAAGGTCACACAGCACACACCGGAAATGACCGCCCGTGAGATCATTGATATTGGCCAGGTGGGTGAAGTGGAATCTATCGACACTGATATCATCAGCATGTTGCAGAACTCCGATTTCATCCCTGTTGTGGCTCCTATTGGGGTGGATGCAGAGGGTGCCTCGTACAACATCAATGCCGACTTGGTGGCGGGTACACTGGCCGAAGCCCTTGAAGCGGAAAAGCTGCTGCTGTTAACCAATACTGCGGGCCTGCTGGATAAAGAAGGCAAACTGATGACGGGGCTGGATACCGGGCAGGTAGAAAGCCTGATTGCGGATGGCACTATTTATGGGGGTATGCTTCCCAAGATACAATGTGCCCTCAATGCCGTGAAACAGGGTGTTAAGACCGCTCATATCATTGATGGCCGGGTGCCCCACGCCGTTCTGCTCGAATTGTTGACTGACCGGGGTGTCGGTACCCTGATTACCGGAGATAGTGTTTAGTACTCATAATGGATATGCCTCAGAAAATTTCTCGCAAGCAGCAGATTCTTGAAGCCCTGGCCCATATGCTGGAAACGGCTCCGGGCACGCGGATCACGACATCCGCCCTGGCCAGGGAAGTGGGGGTCTCTGAAGCGGCGCTCTATCGACACTTTCCCAGCAAAGCCAAGATGTTTGAGGGGTTGATCGAGTTTATTGAAGAAGCCCTGTTCTCAAGGGTTTCCCTGATTCTGGCGGAAGAGCAATCCGTGTCGGTTCGCTGTGAAAAGATGCTGATGCTGTTGCTTGGGTTCTGCGAGAAAAACCCGGGCTTAACCCGGATTCTGACCGGTGATGCCCTGGCGGGAGAGACCGAACGGTTGCGATTACGGGTGATTCAGTTGTTTGAACGGTTTGAAACACAGATCAAGCAAATACTGAGGGAAGCGGAGATCAAAGAAGGTGTTCGAACCGCCATGACTGTCGGAGTGACCGCCAATCTGCTGATGGCCGCTGCCGAGGGGCGGGTAGCCCAGTATGTTCGCAGCGAGTTCAAGCGGATGCCTACCCAGGGCTGGTCCGATCAGTGGCAGCTGTTGTCGGCAGCCGTGTTTCATTCCTGATCCATTCTAATGCTGAATTCTGGATGGGGCTCTCCTGGATTCGGGAGAGCCTTTTCAAGAGCGATGCAGGCTCACTGTTTTTCCGTCAAAGAGAATCTGCAGTTCCGTTTCCGTTGCTTTGAGCACCCGTATGCGTTTTTCTTCAGAGACGCGTTTGCGGGTTTGTTGACCGACAGTGTCTTTTTCCAGCTTCTGGTTGATGGAGAGGATGATGCGGTTGCCGCTGAGCACCCAGTGGCCGTAACTCTTTGAAGAGGCATGGGAGCCCAGTTTCTGGAAAAAAGAGTCAAAGGCGCCGCTGGCATCCAGATTCCAGTCAAGGGCTACGTCTTCCCGGATGCGCCATTTGCCAACCAGCATTTCCGAGGATATGGGAGTGGTGTCCGGGCTTTTCAGGCTGATCAGCTCTTTCAAACGCTCGGCGGATGTCGTGTACTGTTGTTTCAGGGCCACTTTTTCCTGGACGTACTGAACCCTTCGGTTTCGATAGTCTTTTCTCTGACCGGTCAGGTTGTTGACCTCGTCCTGAAGGTATTCAGGAGCCTTCTCGCCCGCTTTCAAAAGCTGTTTCTGCTTTTCATCAAGGCTTTTTTTAACGATGGCTTCCAGGTTTTTCATTTCCTGGATTTTCTGGTCCAGTTGTTTCAGTTTGCGGCCCATGGCGGCGTAAATTTCATCAGGGGTTCCGTAGAGGTCAAGGAGCTCCTGGTCCTGCCTGGCCTGTTGCTCCTGTTCTGCCTGGATCTGTTCAAGGGCCTGGAGTTGTTCCTGCTGCTCGCTGGTCAGCCGTGGAGGAATCTGTTTAACCAGGCTGCCGTACTGGTCAAGGATTGAATAGCCATTCTGGATGTACTCGCTGGGTATACTGGAGGCGATAACCGTGGTGCCCTGGTTGTTTTTGTACTTGTAAAGGTTCTGCGCCATGGCTGGCGCAGAAATCATAGAGAGAGCCAACAGCCATAAACGGGCCCAATGTCCGATCGACACCTTTGCTTCCGGTTTTCCAGAAAGGAGTGTTATAGACTTCGTTGTCAAAACTGCTGGCAGTAACTCTTTTATCATACGCCGTAGCGATCCCGATAAGCTTCTATTTCCGGAGCGTAGCCACTGACTTCAGGGTGGTTCCTGGCATATTCCAGAAGGTCAGCCAGAGAGACAATGCTCAGTACCGGTATGCCAAAGTCCCGCTCCACTTCCTGTATGGCAGACAGCTCCCCCTGCCCTTTTTCCTGGCGATCCATGGCAACCACCACTGCGGCCGGTCTGGCGTCAGACTGTTTAATGATGTCCATCACTTCCCGGATGGCGGTTCCGGCGGTGATGACATCGTCCACGATGGCAACCCGCCCTTTCAGCGGAGCCCCCACCATATTTCCACCCTCACCGTGATCCTTGGCTTCTTTCCGGTTAAAGCACCAGGGGGTATTTATGCCATGATGGTCATGCAATGCTACCGCAGTTGCGGTGGCCAGTGGTATTCCCTTGTAGGCTGGGCCAAATAAAATATCAAAATCTATGTCGGTGTTCACAATCGTGCTGGCGTAAAATTGCCCCAGCTTGCTCATGGCTTCGCCGGTATTGAACAGGCCGGCATTGAAAAAATAGGGAGACTTTCGCCCTGATTTCAGGGTGAACTCACCAAATCGAAGCACCTGCTGCTGGATGGCAAAATCGAGAAACGCTTTCTGGTATGGCTGCATGCAGAAGATCCTGTTTCAAGCAGGCGATTTTCCTGAATCGGGAAAAGCCTGTTCAGTCTGAATGGGGTTATTACGGTTTTGGACAGGAATCTATTTTAGCCATAAGGAGTGAAAGACAGAAGAGATCGCATTTATGCGGATAAACATACGGGGGGCGACCCGCTATCATTTGTTCGATACAATTCCCCATTTTCTGCAGTCAATCGTACCTTGAGAAAGGCATTTGTTCCGGCCTGTTCGGCTTCTGTCCTTTCCGGCTTTGCTGTTGTACGGCTGTTGCAGGTAAAGCCCGGTTTGGTAACCGTATGATCGAAAGTTCTGGCCCGTGACCGCTCTTAGAGGTGATGGCAACTGGTGCTTTCCTGCTCACGGCTTTGTGCTGTGGGTCCTTATGGCTGTGACAGATGGTGCAAAAGCGCTTCTCCAGCCTATGCAGGTTACTGGCATGCTGTGGTAACAAGATTAGTGCCGGTGTGTGTGAACGCATCGGCAAGGTGTAGTCAATGAGAGTTATCAGTTTAAATTGCGAAGGCATCAATAACGCACGAGAAAAAGGCCTGTTTGACTGGCTCTTGGAGCAGGATGCCGACCTGATCTGCCTGCAGGATACCCGCGAAGATGAGCAGGTGATTGAAGATCAGTACTTCCTTGAAGGTTATTTTGGTTATGCCTTCAGTGGATACAACCGGCCGGACCGTGGCGGGGTTGCACTGTATACCCGTCAGGCACCCAAGGCGATCATTACTGGCCTTGGCTTCCCGGAAGCCGATGAAACCGGTCGTTACCTCCAGGCGGATTTCGACAAGATCAGCATTGCCAGCCTGTATGTGCCTGAAGGGCATGACGATGAAAGCCAGAACTTCAAATACCGTTTTCTGGACGGCTATTCCCACCACCTGAGCAAGCAGCGCCGTAAGCGCCGTGAGTTTATCATGTGCGGTACCTGGAATATTGCTCACCGCAAAATCGATGTTGCCAACTGGCGTGATGTTCAGGAGCAGTCTGGGTTCAATCAGGCGGAACGGGGCTGGATGGAAGGTCTGTTTGGCGATATGGGCTTTTTTGATGCTTATCGTGAAGTGGACCGCGAAGCAGGCAAATACAGCTGGTGGAAGGATGAATACCTGCGTCATGACAACCTTGGAATGCGTATAGACTACCAGGTGATCACTCCTGGTATGCGCCACCGGGTGCTGAATGGCGGGATTAATAAATCCAAGGAGTTTTCTTCCCATGCGCCGGTGATTATTGACTATGACTGGGAGCTGGGCATGTAACTCCCTCTCCCGGAGCTGCGTTCCCAGGCAGGACCGCGGCTGTCCGCCCCCCCCCCCTCGCTCCCGTGCTTTCAGGCCCTATTGGGGCCAGCGTGGGTGCACAATGAAGGTTATGGTCAGCAGACCTGGCCAATCCGGTGCAGAATTTCATCGACCCTTTCTTTCAGGCTGCTGCTTTGTGGGGTGAACACCTTGTCATTCGCGATGTTAAGGTCTGTAAGGCTCCTGCTGATCCACTGATCAATGTCTTTCTGAAAAGTGAGGTCTCCATCTCGCATACTGTCTTCCACTAGGGGGATGGCGTTGGTTGGCAGGTAAATGAACAGATCCACCCTCTCGGAAATATAGCGGGCCATTTTGAAAACAAAAGGACTGACAGGCACGCTGCAGATATTCATCCAGTAGCGATGATAGGCCATCATTGACGGTGGACCCAGGTCGATCAGCCCATGCTTTTCAAGGTTTTGTGTCCACTCCAGTAGGGCCCCCAGGGCTGCCCCGGCCATGGCAGTAGAGGATATCTGGCGGATGGCAGGCGCTTCCAGTACCGCATTTCTGGGTTTTGGGTAACCCAGCAGGGACGCGGTTTTGCGGTAGTAATCCTCAAAAACAGGCCATTGACTGGCAAAGCTATTGGCCATTGACTGGCATGTGGTGGTTTTGCCAGTACCGTGGGACCCGATAAAAGCAATCAGCATTGCATGATACCTGTGTTTAATCGCTTCAGAGTCAGGTAAAGGTAGCTGAAGGGCGGTGAGTTACGCTTATCACCCTTTAGAAATCAGAAAACTTTGTTGTTTCAGAAAAAAAAGATGAAAGAAATCAGCCCTGGCAGGCAAGCCAGGGCTTGAGAGAGGAAATTGAACCTTGCGGTGTCTAGCAGCCTGTCGGACTTACGACAATTTCGGCCTAAAATCCAGAAAGAACGGCCTAATCTTTCGATGAATTCGATTAAATAGACTCACTATTCGCACGAATCCATCGAAAGATTTGACTCGTTCTACTGAATTTTATGCTCGAAAGCATAAGCCCGACAGGCTGCTAGTGGCGGTTATTGCGACAGAGCCTGCTTTTGAATCTCAATCAGCTCTTCAATACCGGAGCGGGCCAGGGCCATCATGGCGGTCATTTCATTCTGGCTGAATGGATCCGCTTCTGCGGTGCCCTGAATTTCAATAAAGCCACCTGCTTCTGTCATCACGACATTCATATCCGTCTCAGCGCTGGAGTCTTCCGGGTAATCCAGGTCCAGTATCGGGCTGCCTTTGTAAATGCCTACAGACACTGCCGCCACCCTATGCAGAAGAGGATCCGATTTAACCATCTTTTTCTCCTGCATATAGCGGATTGCATCAATCAGGGCAACGCAGGCGCCGGTGATGGAGGCGGTACGGGTACCGCCGTCGGCCTGGATAACATCACAGTCGAGGTTGATGGTGTTTTCACCCAGCTTTTTCATGTCCACGGCGGCTCTCAGTGAGCGTCCAATCAGTCGCTGGATCTCCAGGGTCCGGCCACCCTGCTTGCCACGGGAGGCTTCACGGCCCATGCGGTCTGTGGTGGATCGGGGCAGCATGCCATACTCTGCGGTTACCCAGCCTTGCCCCGAGCCTTTCAGAAAGCGGGGAACGCCCCGGTCAACGGAGGCGGTGCAAATCACTTTGGTGTCACCGAACTCCACCAGAACCGAACCTTCGGCGTGCTTGGTGTAATTGCGGGTGATTTTGACTTCACGAAGCTGGTCAGCAGTTCTGCCACTGGGACGCATGGAGGTAACCTTAAGTAAGCACAGAAAACAGTGCCGGATTATAACCGCTCTCACCCGGGCAAACAGCTGATATTTACCATGGACGTTCCGCCATTTCGGCTTATGGCGGTTTCTTTTGTGGATAAACTTCTGAAATAATTGGATGTAATTCTTCCACTTACAAAAGAGTATTTCATGACGTCCAGCATGACCGCATTCGCCCGGGTCCAGGTTCAGGAGGATTGGGGTAGCCTGGTTTGGGAAATCCGTTCAGTAAACCACCGGTACCTGGAACCTCATTTCCGGTTGCCTGAGCAGGTTCGTGAAATAGAGCCAGCCCTTCGGGAAGCCGTTCGCAGCCAGCTCAAGCGCGGTAAAGTTGAATGCACCCTCAGGTATCAACTGACCGAGAATGAGCAGGGGTTGAAACTGAACCCTGCACTGCTGGAAACCTTGAAATCGGCAGTCGGTGAAGTTGAGCGCTTGTTTGATCGAACTTCTGCGGTCAACCCCCTGGAGATCCTTCAGTGGCCTGGTGTTCAAACCAGTGAGGAAACGGAAGCGGAGGTGGTGCATAAAGCGGCACTGCAAGGCTTCAAGGCAGCCATCAAGCAATTGAGTGACATGCGCCTGCGAGAAGGCAGCGAGCTTGAAAAGTTCATTGAGTCAAGGCTTCAGACTCTGGAGGCGGAAGTGGTTAGCCTGCGTAAGGTGCTTCCTGAGATTCTTGACAGTCAGCGCCGGAAAATCCTGGAGCGTCTTGAGGAAGCCAAACAGGAGTTGAATCCGGAGCGGCTGGAGCAGGAGATGGTGATTCTTGCCCAGAAAATGGATGTGGATGAAGAATTGGACCGGCTGGATACTCACGTGGGGGAAGTCAGAAGGACCCTCTCCAGTGTGAAAAAGCAGGGTGCCATTGGCCGGCGACTGGATTTTCTGATGCAGGAGCTGAACCGTGAGGCCAATACGTTGTCTTCCAAATCCATTAATGCCGGGCTGACCCAGAGTGCTGTGAACCTTAAGGTCCTTATCGAGCAGATGCGGGAACAAGTCCAGAATATTGAGTGATGTTTTTCTTTCGTTATGGGCATTTGTCATCGACTATTATGTATATCTTTTCGATATACAAAATGGTCGTTAGCTGATTCAGGAGCCACTCATGAAAATCAAGAATGTCCGGTTTGAACAGAAGGATCTGGATCGTCTAGGGCGGCTGGCCGCCAGTCAGCAAAAAGATGTATCCACATTGATCCGGGAAGTGGTCACGGACTATCTGGATGCCGAGGAGTGGCAAATGCAACAGGTCAAGGACACTCTGTCTGCCGTTGAGTCCGGTGAGATGGGCACTATTGACCTTGATCAGTTCTTGAAAGAAGAACGATAAATATGGACGTCCGCGTTCGTCTCACAGTTGCGGCCAGAAATGACTATCGCGAGATTGCTGAGTGGCTTGATGAACACAACCCTGCTGTAACCAGTCGTATTCTTGAAACCATTAAATTCAATCTTGACCGACTGAAGGACTACCCTCTGGTAGGACATAAACAGGGGCGATATCGAAAAATTCAAGTGGTGGGTACACCCTATCTGATTTACTACCGCCTCACGGCCAGAGAGCTGCTGATCCTCCGTATTTTTCACGAAAAACAGAAGCGTTGACAGGAGCAGGCATAGAGTCAATGGAAAGGCATTTCCTGAGTCCGGATTTCCTGGAAAGATTCAGGGCATCCAGTCGGGTTGCATGAGTTGCTCGTATTCCCACGGGCAGGTTTCTGGAAAATCCTGGGCCGATATGGACTGGTGCTTTTGCAGGTAGGGTTTCATTTCGTCTACCGCCATGGTTACGGCTTCCTGATAGCATTCTTCCAGCACTTTCGGAAGATAGTTTTTCAGACTGGGGGTTTTTCTCAGTTTACGGTTTATATTGTTGCGGCTTCGATACACTGTTCCCTGCCACTCTTTGCAGTTATAAGGTTCTGGCATATCCGGATTCAGTAACCGGGTTTGGTATTGATACTTCAGGATGTGAGCAATCATTGTCGACAGCCAGCTTTCCAACGAGTCCTTTGCATTGCCACCCACTTCGTCCAACTCCTCAAGCAAGTTGTCAATATCCAGCTGGTCAAACAGCCCGGCCTTGAGCAGTGCTTTTTGTTGTTCGGCCCACTCGGCGTAGTCGGTTTCGTAAAGATTGTTGATGTTTTCCATTGCCTGAATCCTTTTCATCACTGCCTTCCATTCTAGGACAGCTTTTCAGGAGAATCATGGCCCGGTTTTCTGCCCTGCCTGCCGAGCAAGCGAGTTTCTGTATAACCCTCTGGCTCAAATGTGCTGCCAGAACATACAATAAGGTAATTGCTGAACCCTGGCTTATTTGTCAACCGTGGCCAGGTTTCGACAGCGACTTTGCCCTGGAGCTTTCATGAATATTGGCAAACTGTACATTATTGCCGCCCCCTCAGGGGCCGGCAAAACCAGCCTGGTCAAGGCAATGGTGGAATCGACGCCCCATGTCCGGGTTTCGATTTCCCATACCACCCGGGATATGCGCCCTGGTGAGCAGGACGGTGTGAATTACCACTTCACGTCTGTGGAGCGCTTTAAGGATATGCTTGGCCAGGGAATGTTTCTGGAGCATGCAGAGGTATTTGGCAACTACTATGGGACCTCAGAGCACTGGGTCCGTGAGCAGCTGAAAAAAGGTGAGGATGTCATTCTTGAGATTGACTGGCAAGGTGCTCAGCAGGTTCGCAAGCTGATGCCCGATGCAGTGTCCATCTTTATTCTTCCTCCTTCCCAGGAAGCGCTGAGGGAGCGGCTGATTGGCCGGGCGACGGATGACCTGTCTATTATTGAACGGAGGATGTCCCAGGCGGTCAGTGAAATGTCCCATTACGGAGAGTTTGACTACCTGGTCATTAATGATGAGTTTGATTTAGCCCTGCGGGACCTTCAGACCATTATCCGTAGCCAGAGGCTGTCCATTAACTGGATGCAGCACTACAAGGCGGATCTGATTAAAGGGCTTCTGGGCTGATATCTTCAGCGCGCGCTCAGTAAAAGAGTCAGCAAAGACACCCAGTGGATGACTGGATGTCTTTGCCCTTTCACATCCACAGGCAATTGATGCCCGGTCAGATACTGTGTCGTCTGGTTCTGATGCTGTTCATAACCTTTCTTCCGTGACTCACCGGACCTGGGCAAACCGGCCAGCCGGTATCACTGACAATAGCCTTTGCCTGTTGAACCTTGAACTGAAGAATTTTCAGCATGGCCCCTCTTACTTGTGGATCATGAATATGGCCGGCCAGGGCTCTCAAAGTCTGGTCATCCATGCTGGCTATTTTACCCAGAGCGTTCTTGATCCGGTCCTGAATCCGCTGGTCATCTTCTTTCTCAAGAAGTGTCAGAAGGGTCGGTTTTCCCCAGTATTGGAGGGTGTGCTTCCAGGAGGGGGTCAGCAGGCGCTGCTGGAATGTTTCCAGGCTGCAGTCATCTGGAAGATCAAAACAATTATAAAACCCCATTCCAAAATCAATGGCACAGAGCTTGATCCTCATTCTCCCATCGCTCTCTTTTATTTTGGAAAACATATAGTTTTCAGGCTTCAGGCAGTCCTCGTCCCCCAGAAGAAAACGCCGTATCACCAGATTGGTGACAGGATCAAAGTTTTCAACGAAGTCGCCAAGGCTCGGTAAAACGGCTTCTGAAAACAGTTCACTGGCATCGGCATAACCATTCAGGTGCCGGGCGGCAATGGAGTGGGAAGCTTGATGATCAGAGTCACCAGAATCAAAACTGTAGCCAACTTCGTATTCATCATTGAAACGGTTCATGCTGTCCGACTGCTGGGCAGCGCCATCGGGTGAGGCCAGCATCGCTGTCTTGTAAACGTTGGCGGCCAGAACTTCCCGTTGAGTCAGTAACTGGTGGTCATCGAAGTAGCTGGATTTGTAGGGTTTTCCAGTGACCCAGTAGATCATTTTCTGAAGAAAGCGTTTGAAGCGCTCAGTGCTCGCTTCTTTTCCCGGTGTTTTCAGGTGCCATGACTCTTCCGGGAGCCCCCCTTGCTGTTTAACCACCCATCGATGGCTGACGGTGTCCCCAAAGGTATGACTGCTTTGTTTATCCTGCCAGAAGGTTGCGAAAGGCTGGCTTCCGTTGATTGGGGGAATTGTTTCTGATGGACTGCCCGGTGTTTGCACATTCATGTCATGCATTATCGATCTGGCCGGGGCCTGGTTGGCTTGGACGTTATCCCTGGGCATGAGTCGAATAACCACCATTAATCTTCGAACCAGGCGCTGGAATCGGTCACGGGCTGTTTCAGGTGCACTGACAGGGGCTGGTGGCTTGGCATCCACCAATGCAGGGCGTGGAACGGTAACTTCTTCAACTACCGCTGGACGCATTCCTAATGTTGCCATTGTTATGCCCTCCCTAGTTCCTGTTCAGCCCTATTTCCGAAGGATGTTTTGTTCCAATATCGGTTCTTTTTTCTCTGGAGGGATACTGTAGCAGTGATGCTTGAGTAATAAACTAACCATATGGTCAGTGTCATTGACGATAAAAAAGGCGGAGGAAGTCACTTCCCCCGCCTTTTTCTGTTTTTACAATGGGTGGTGGGATTAAATGGCTGCTGTTGCCTGCTTAAGCCATTGGGCGTCTTCCCCGCTCAGCAAAGGAGCCAGTTCTTGCTGAACCAGCTGGTGATAGTCGTTTAACCACTCTTTTTCTGCTTCTGTCAGCAAATCCATTACCAGTGGCCGGGTATCAAAAGGTGCCAGAGTCAGTGGTACCAGCTTGTAGAAGGTTCCAAACTCATTTTCCACGTCCTCTGCGACCCGCATGATGTTTTCCAGACGGACACCGTGCTTGTCATCTCGGTACATGCCGGGCTCATTGGTAATCAACATGCCGGGCTGGAGAGGAACGTCCAGCCACTTGGTGCTGATGCTCTGGGGGCCTTCATGAACGTTCAGGAAAAAACCGACCCCATGTCCTGTTCCGTGGTTGTAGTCCAGACCCATGGACCAGAGGGGTTGTCGGGTGATGGCGTCCAGTTGGATGCCCCGGGTGCCCTTCTTGAAACGGGCTGTGGCCAGAGCGATATGGCTCTTCATCACCAGTGTGTAATCCCGCTTTTCTTCCTCTGTCAGGTCGCCACAGGCAAATGTGCGGGTAATATCCGTGGTGCCATCAGGGTACTGGCCGCCGGAGTCAATGAGCAGCAGGCCTTTGGTGTCAATGTCGTAGGATGAGGCCTCATCGGCCCGATAATGGCAGATAGCGCCATGGCCGGCATAGCCCACAATGGCCGGGAAGCTGACGCCCTTGAACTGGTCAGATTCAGAACGGGTGGCCAGCAGCTTTTCATCAATGTTGACTTCGTTCAGCCGGCCGGAGGGGATATTGGCTTCCAGCCAGCGGATAAAGCGAACCATGGCCACGCCATCACGACGGTGGCAATCTGACATCCGGCGAATTTCAGTCTCGTTTTTGATGGCCTTCATCA
Source organism: Endozoicomonas sp. Z74 (assembly GCF_057680865.1). Taxonomy (NCBI): domain Bacteria; kingdom Pseudomonadati; phylum Pseudomonadota; class Gammaproteobacteria; order Oceanospirillales; family Endozoicomonadaceae; genus Endozoicomonas; species Endozoicomonas sp. Z74. The sequence continues at coordinate 14,508 of NZ_JBLYZI010000067.1, read as the reverse complement.
GGGTGGTCGGTGAGGGGCCTTCAATCACTTCCACCGCCTTGGGCAGTGAGCCAGCCAGTTTATAACTGGTGTTGGCCGGGGCCAGAAGCAGGCGGGTTTCTTCAGGAAGAGAGGCCAGATGGTGTGTAACCCCTTCATAAGGGGCGATCTTTACACCGGCTTTCTCCAGAGCAGCCACGGCCTCTGTTTCTATGCGGCGGTCATTAATAAACAGGGTGACTGAATCAGCGGCAATCAGGGCATAGGATAAAAAGACCGGGTTGCAGTCAACATCCGAACCCCGGAGATTGAACAGCCAGGCAATATCATCCAGGGTGGTGATCAGCAAATCCGTAGCTTGCTGGTCCTGGAGGGCAGCGCGGATCTCGCCCAGCTTTTCTGTCAGGCTTTTACCAGCGTAAGCATCATCGTGAAGAAAAACCGGCTCAGCGGGCAGGGCTGGACGGTCTTGCCAGACACTGTTCAGCAAATCCTCATCCGCAGCCAGGGTGATGTTTTTCCTGGCCAGCTTCTTTTCCAGGTGGCGGGCGGTATCCAGGCTGACAACAGCTCCGTCAAAGCCTACCCTTCCCTGCTCGCTGACTTCCTCTCCGAGCCATTCTGTGAGGGTGGGAACATTGGGTTGACCGTCTTTCATCAGAGTGATGTCAGTGCCGGCCAGTTGCTGTTCTGCCTGGATAAAGTAGCGCCCATCGGTCCACAGTGCAGCCTTGTGGGCTGTGACCACGAGTGTGCCGGCGGATCCGGTGAACCCCGACAACCATGCCCTGCCCTCCCAGTGACTGGCCACATACTCACTGTTATGGGCGTCCGATGACGGCAGAATCCAGGCGTCGATAGAGCGTGCTGCCATGGCAGCGCGAAGATCAGCCAGTTTATTTGAGAGTGTTTGCATTTGGCTTTGTTCCAGACATCAGATCAAGGAGTGAATCCCTGCAACCGGGACACAAGTGAATCTACTACTATACCTTTGCAAGTCAGTGGTGCAAATGTTTGGATAAAATATAAGGTGACCGTATGTTGTCCATACAAAATGTATTAAAGGTGAAAGTGATATAAACACAATATTGGAAAAATATAATTTAAATCTACAATGTTTGCTTGTAGATCAACTAAACAGTTTGATTATGGTTTGATCGCACAGGGTGATTACAGTAATGGTCTTTGCGATTTAGAACCAGGATTTATATGGTTTCTAAAATAAGTTGTCTTGTATGCTTTGGTTGGTAAATGGTATGCATAGAAAAATGAAAAGCACCGATGTGGCGATCTTTTTGTTATCTTTTCTGTCGTTGGAGGCTTTCTCTATTGCAGGAGTGAATAATACGCGTGCCGCCGATAGTGCTTTCAGCTGGGCGATGGGACACTTTTCCTGTTCGGCAGCATTGATTTCCTCAAGGGTTGTTATTACCGCTGCGCACTGCCTTGAAGGTGACTCTTCTCCTGGCTTCTTTCACAAGCGTACAGGCCAGTTTTATTCTGGAGTTTCTAAGTTTAAATTTTCAGTACACCTAGAGGAACCTGATATTGGTATTGTTGTTTTAAATCAAGGGGTTGGGGATGACTATCCGGTGCTATCTTTGCCAAGTTATATTCAGGAGAATCAATATTTAAACGCATCTTTGAGTTGTAATGGGTTTAATAAAGTGCCGTTTTCATTAGCAGGGGGTTGGGATAAGAGTAAAGCCCAGACGAGATATGCAGCACAAAGAGAGATGACATATGGTGAATATTATCAAGGCATAAATGATATGGAAGAAAGAATCTCTTATATTCCCATTGAGTTTTATGGTAGGTTTTATCCATTGCTGATGCCTAGTAAGGATCAGTGTCTTCCCAAAAAAAGAGTTTCTCAGGAAGAGTATGTCTTTAACTGCAATTTTGTTAATGACAACCCTAGTAGTCATGATTTTAAAAGGCTTGATGATTATTTGATTCTTACTGTGCCATTAAATGGCAATCTTAAAGTTCCCATTATGCCAGGAGATAGTGGTGGATCTATTCTTTTTCATGAGGATGGTGGTTTTTATTTACTTGGGGTGATAAGTGGAGAAAAGTGGCACCCAAGAACCATTATGCACTGGAGGTGGATCGTTAGGGAAGTTCTTAAGTTTTCTGTAGATGATGCTATCCATATTGCTCGGCAAGTCTTAGATGCAACCGTGTGTGAGAATAAAGTTCTAACATCTCAAGGTGGGAGGATAATTATGGATATCGACAGAATAGGTAGTGAGATAAATTATTTTGAGACAGATTCGAGTATTTTAGATTTAGATGTCTGTAACTGTATTTCTAGTAAAGGAGAAGCAGCTTTTAAGTATTTAGGTAACGAGCTGCCAAGCCCCTATTATGTGTTGGAATCAAATAGTACTGTTATTTATAATGAGGTTAGTGGAGATTGTACTAGTGATGTAGAAAAAAAGGTAGGAGGGAAACTCTACAAGGATAGTGAAGTTTTCTCTGATCACGGGGGTGCAAGCAATGTTAGATTAGGTGATGTGGTTGCTGTGGTAGATGACGAAAAAAAAGCACTAAAGTTATTCAGGGTTTTATATAAAGATTGTAATGGCGATATCTATCCTATTCCTGTTGGTGATAAGTGTAACCAAAACTGGCAGTGCCTTGGTTATGAAAAGTTGTTTTTGTTCGTTGATTATAAGGCTAGTCGGTTTAGGTTTGATGGGGCATGTGGTTTACAGGGTTACGTAGATATTGTTAAAAATCAGCCTTATCATATGTATGATTTTGATGAATATTTTGTTTGTGACGATGACGGAGTTTGCGGTAATAAAACAACTGGTTTTGAGGTTGATCGGTATATAGGGGCAATATTTTATGTGGTAGATGATGGAAATGACAAAATTGATTTTTATAGGCTGTGCTTAATTGAATGTGACAAAACTGTTGCTGATCCATCCAATCCAGAGTTCGGCAAATATAACTGGGATGACTATGGCAGTCATATCCCCTCGGAAGAAAATATTTTATCAATGGGATGTTATTTTTTTTATTATCATGAGGATTGTTTGCGGGAGTGTGTAAAGATAGGCGTCAAGTTTGTTTATGATGCAAGAACCGGTAAAAATATGAGTTATCCAGATATACAAAATGACTGTCTCCCGTTTTATAAAAAAATATCATCGACATTGCCCCCCCCTGTGAGTGAAGAGGTAACAAACAGCCAGCCTGTTTTGATAGAGGTTTCTGAGAGTTCCTTGAATTATGTTACTTTGTTGCCGAATTCGACTAATAGCGAGGTGTCCGCGTCGGTTTCGGATGTGATTAAAACAACCGAACCAATAAACTCTGAGTGGCTAACACAGCCGGTAAGTACTTTCATTCATGATGAATATGAAAGCCAGATAGATGGAGAAAGACATACTGCTGATGCAGACGCGAACAATCCTTCTTTTATTGCAGGTGTTGCAACGGGGTCTGTCGCTACTGTTATGGGTATTGCTGTCGTTATATATTGTGTAATCAAAAGGAAGGGGCACCCAGGGGCAAGTGCGGATTCAGCCAATCAAGGCAGCTATGAAATGGTTGAGATGGCTGAACACTGAGGGGGGGGAGGCTTTCTCTCCTATGGGCACAAAAAAAAGGATGTTCTACTTTTGGGGCTTATGTTTCGGATTCCATATTGGTTCAATTGACTTGTTCAATGTAGTCTGGCATTTCCAGTCAAGGCTTGTCTGGCCCCAGGCCGTAAAGTAAACTAAAAGGTCCGGCAAACCGGCAAATGATGACTGATTGATGGAGTAAAATGTGGCTCGAGTAACCGTAGAAGACTGTCTGGACAATGTGGATAACCGCTTTGAGCTGGTGATGGTCGCTTCCAAGCGCGCCCGTCAGCTGACCATTGGTGGTAAAGACCCAAAGCTGGACTGGGAAAATGACAAGCCCACTGTTGTGGCCCTGCGTGAAATTGCTGAAGGCCTGGTGACCCCCCTTTCTGTTGATGAGCGGACTGTGGATGACGATGAAGCCGCCATGTTCCTGGCCGGTGTAGAAAGCTAAACATCTTTGGTTCTGCCCAGGAGCGCAGCACGAGAGGTGTTGGTTGATCTGCGAGGGAGGAGCGGACTTTGCTGACCATCGATGAGTTTGCCGGCCGCTTGAAGTCCTACCTGAATTCCGAGCAGGTTAACCTGGTTCGTCGGGCCTATTATTACGCGGAACAGGCCCACGACGGACAGGTTCGCCGCAGTGGCGATCCTTACATCATCCACCCCCTGGAAGTTGCTTCCATTCTTGCCGACATGCACATGGACCATCAGAGCCTGATGGCTGCCATGCTCCATGATGTGATCGAAGACACCGGTATTGAAAAACAGGCCATTGCCGAGCAGTTTGGCGATGTTGTGGCTGAGCTGGTGGATGGGGTCAGCAAACTGACCCACATGCACTTCGAAAACAAAACCCTCGCCCAGGCGGAAAACTTCCAGAAAATGGCTCTGGCCATGGCCAGGGATATCCGGGTGATTCTGGTCAAACTGTCTGATCGTCTCCACAACATGAGAACACTGGGTGTCCTCAGGCCGGATAAACGACGACGCATTGCCAAGGAAACCCTGGACATCTATGTTCCTATTGCCAACCGTCTGGGAATGCACACACTCCGGACCGAGTTGGAAGACCTGGGGTTTTTTGCCATGCATCCCATGCGGGCCCGGTTGATTCGTCAGGCGGTCCGGAATGCCCGGGGCAACCGGAAAGACCTGGTCAGTCAGGTGCAGCAGGCCATTGCGACCCGTCTTGAAGAAGAAGGCCTGAAAGGGCGCGTGGTGGGTCGCGAGAAGCACCTATACAGCATCTACAGCAAGATGAAGAACCAGCGAAAGTCCTTCGATGACATCATGGACATGTTCGCCTTTCGCATCATTGTGGATAAAGTGGACAGCAGCTATCGGGCCCTGGGCATTGTTCACAACCTCTATAAGCCGATTCCCGGACGCTTCAAAGACTATATCGCCATTCCCAAAGCCAATGGCTATCAGTCGCTTCATACTACCCTGTTTGGCATGCACGGCGTGCCTATTGAGATCCAGATCCGCACCCAGGAAATGGAAGATATGGCCAATAATGGCATTGCCGCCCACTGGCTCTATAAATCCGGTGAAGAGGCGTTGTCGGGCAGTCATGCGAGAACACGACAGTGGCTGAAAGGTGTTCTGGAACTGCAGAAAAACGCCGGTGACTCACTGGAATTTATTGAGAACGTTAAAATCGACCTCTTCCCCGATGAGGTCTATGTGTTTACGCCAAAGGGGCATATCTTCGAGCTGCCCAAGGGGGCAACCGCCGTTGACTATGCCTATGCCATCCATACGGACGTAGGCAACACCTGTGTCGCCTGCCGGATCAACCGACGTCTGGCGTCGCTCAGTCAGCCGCTGCAGAGTGGCCAGACTGTTGAGGTGGTGACAGCTCCAGGGGCAAGGCCCAATGCCGCCTGGCTGAACTTTGTTACTACTGGAAAGGCGCGCTCCAATATCCGCCATTTTCTCAAACATCAGCGCAGAAATGAGTCCATTGCCCTGGGCAGACGCCTTCTGAATAAGGCGCTGGTGAGCTTTGATACATCCCTTGAACAGATCAGTGAAGAAACCATCCAGAGACAGCTGTCGGTGTTTGAGCTGGAACACCTTGATGAGCTGCTGGAGGATATAGGTCTGGGTAACCGGATGGCCTATATCGTAGCCAAGATACTGGTGGAACCGGGCAGCCTGATGGAAGATAAAAGTCAGCTGGACCTTTCAAATACAGAGAAGCCGCTGTCTATCCGCGGCTCTGAAGGGATGGTGATCAGTTTTGGCAAGTGCTGTTACCCCATACCGGGAGATCCGGTGGTGGGCCATGTCAGCTCTGGACGGGGCATCGTGATACACACTGACACCTGCCCTAATGTGGGAGAAATTCGCCATAATCCGGAAAAAATTCTGGAAGTGGAGTGGGATAAAGAGGTCTCTGGTGAGTTTACCGTGGAGCTCCATGTTGAGCTGGAGCATCACCGGGGCATGATCGCTTCACTGGCCACCACGATCACAGCGGTCGAGGGCAATATTGAAAAAATCAGCATGGAGGAACAGGACTCCCGCTGTTGCATCGTTCAATTGCTCCTTAATGTCCGGGACCGTGTTCACCTGGCCAGAATCATTAAGCGCCTGAGAGTCATTAAAGGCGTTCATTCCATTACCCGTCGCCGGGAATCCTGATTACCCTTCACAGCTTTGATCAAAAGATGATATCTGTGCTTGAAAAAAAGCACGCAGTCCCTAGTATCGAGGTTCTTTGAAAAAGCTTTTCGAGAAAACTTTTTGCTATGTGACCCGTTCGCTGGCATAGCGTGTTTTTAGTCACTGACCCTTTTTCCAGCAGGCTAGAGCCCATCATGAGTAACAGGCAGACGATAAATACCGATCAGGCCCCCCAGGCTATTGGAACCTACTCCCAGGCGGTTAAGTCCGGAACTACGGTATACATTTCAGGGCAGATTCCTCTGGTTGCAGGCACCATGGAACTGCTTGAGGGGGACTTTAAAGACAAGACCCGTCTTTGCTTTGATAACCTGAAAGCCATTGCTGTTGCGGCAGGCGGCTCCCTGGACGACGCGGCGAAAGTCACGATTTTCCTCACGGATATGTCAAACTTCGCCCAGGTGAATGAGGTGATGGCCGAGTACTTCCAGCAGCCTTACCCTGCCCGTGCCGCAGTGGGTGTGAAAGAGCTGCCCAAGGGCGTGCCCGTAGAAATTGAAGCCATTCTTGAGCTGAAATAACCGCTGAAGTCATTTTGAGGGACAAGCAAGCGCCCGGTGAGGGGAAGCTCGGGCGTTGCTGCTTATAAAAAGCCTTCGTTTTTCAGAAGGTCTCGGTACCCAGTCTGATAGTCCGGAAAATAGAAACGGTATCCGGTATCAAGAATTTTCTGGTTCCGGCATCGTTTGTTGCCTCGCTGGGGGGCTGGGCTCTGGTGATCCAGAGTGATGTTCAACTGCTGGCCCATCCACTGGATCACTTCATGGATTGGGGCTGGCTCACTGTCTACGCCAAGATACAGGGGGTCCACTGTCTGACCATCCATGTCCCTGCGAATAAGATGGGCAATGATGCCTGCGCAGTCCTTCTGGTGAATCCGATTGCTGAAGACAGCGGGTTCTTTCGGGCACCCTTCCCCTCTCATTACACGATGAATAAGCCGGTTGCGGCCCGGGCCATAGATCCCCCCAAAACGAATGGCGGTTGTGGCCAGGTCTGACTGAGTCAGCAGCGTTTCGGCTTTCAACAGGGCCTGGCCGTTGAAACGGCCGGGCTCAGTGGCAGAGGCTTCATCAACCCATTCGCCCTGGTTCTGATGGAAGACACTGGTGCTTGAGGTAAAGAAAACCCGCCTGGGTGAATAGAGCCCTGCTTTCAACCGGTGCAGTGTATTGCCCAGGCCTGTCACATAAGCCTTTTGGTAACTTTCCGGCGTTCCCTTGTCTGCGGCGGCGGCATAGACGACATAATCAATGCGATCTGGCCATTCACCCAGCTGGTCAGTGTGGGTCAGATCGCCCTGAATGGGGTGCACACCGGCTGGGAGTCGAGTGATATCTCGCCTTAGTCCCCAGACATTGAAGCATTTCATGGTCATCAGCTGCCGGGCCAGTTCACAGCCTACCTTTCCGCAACCGACGATCAATATGTTGAGCCTGTTCATAGCTATCATCTATTGCTTGATATAATCTCTGGAAAAAACATAATGTATCCAATTGGTGATACTGGATAAATTTACAGTATTATAGTTGTCATCCATGTCGGCGCCAGCCGGTTAAATGCAGTCAATACCATCATGACCCTGACAGAACTTCGCTATATTGTCACGCTTGCCCAGGAGCAGCACTTTGGCCGTGCTGCCGGGAAGTGCTTTGTCAGCCAGCCGACCCTGAGTGTGGGTGTGAAAAAGTTGGAAGATGAACTGGGCATTGCCCTGTTTGAGCGGACACGAAATGCAGTCAGGGTCACTCCTATGGGGGAGATGATCATCAGCCAGGCACAGAAAGTGCTGGAAGAAGCGTCTGCCATCAAGCAACTGGCTAAGTCAGGACAGGATCAGTTGAGTACCCCGCTTCGGGTTGGTGCCATTTATACCATCGGACCTTATCTCTTCCCCCACCTGGTGCCTCAATTGGCCCAGGCTGCACCCAAAATGCCTTTGTATATCGAAGAGAACTTCACAGCGGTGTTGCGGAGAAAATTGAGAATGGGGGAGCTGGATGCCATCATCATTGCGCTTCCCTTTAATGAGCCGGATGTTTTGACCCGCCCTCTTTACGATGAGCCATTTCGGGTTCTATTACCGGGTGGGCATCCATGGGAGGCAAAGAAGGAAATTGATCCTGCAGACCTGGCGAAAGAGGAGTTGCTGTTGCTGGGTGAAGGGCACTGTTTTCGTGATCAGATTCTTGAAGCCTGTCCCATGCTGGCCAATAAAAAAGACGCCGGTTCGGATGGCAGTGGTATCGAAGCTACCTCGCTGGAGACCATCCGCCACATGGTGGCCTCTGGTATGGGGATCAGTGTACTGCCCCAGTCTGCAGTGGTAGACAGTCACTATGCACCGAATGTGCTCAGTACGCGTCCTTTCCGGTCACCCGCTCCAGGTCGTACTGTGGCACTGGCCTGGCGGGCCAGTTTTCCCCGGCCAAAAGCCGTGGATGTGTTGACGGATGCACTCAGGCTTTGCTCGGTGGTCTGACCTTCTTTAGGGGGTGTGTGAAATGGGTTTGATGAACCGCGTATGACGCAATAAAGCCAGGGAAACTGTGTGGTGAATAAGTCTTTGAATGCCGTCCCCGTGACAACCCTTAAAGGGGTCGGAGCCGCTATGGCTGACAAACTCGCCAGAATGGGTATTCAGAGTGTACAGGACTTATTGTTCCATCTTCCCCTGCGCTATCAGGATCGAACCCGGGTAACTCCCATTGGTTCACTGCAACTGAATGGGGATGTGGTGGTTCAGGGTAAGGTCGCCGCTTCGGATATTGTTATGGGGCGCCGTCGAAGCCTGCTCTGTCGCATCAGTGATGGCACGGGGTCCATCAGTTTGCGCTTTTACCACTTTACTGGTGCCCAGAAGAATAATCTGAAACCGGGCGCAGAAGTTCGGTGTTTTGGAGAGCCCCGCAGGGGTTCCACAGGGCTGGAAATGTACCACCCCGAGTATCGGGTGATCAGAGAGGATGACTCGGTTGAGGTGGAAGAAACCCTGACACCGGTGTATCCGGCCACTGAAGGTTTGACTCAACAGCGGCTTCGCAGTCTGTGTGAGCAGGCTCTGACATTTCTGGCTCATCCGGATTCGTTGCAGGAGTGGCTGCCACTGGCGATACGCAGGCAATATCAGCTGGAGCCCCTGGTTGATGCGGTTCGGTTGCTGCATCACCCTCTTCCCAGTGAGTCAACGGTGCTTCTGGGGGAAGGCAGACACCCTGCCCAGCGGCGACTGGCCTTTGAGGAGTTGATGGCTCACAACCTGAGCCTCCAGAAGTTAAGGTTGAAAGTTCGCTCCGTGGGTGGGTTTTCCATGGCTGGCAGAAACCAGTTAACCGGTAAAATGCGGGAGATGCTGCCTTTTTCTCTGACCGACGCCCAGCAGCGGGTCATGGAAGAACTGAGTCAGGACATGTCCAGTGAGCAACCCATGCTTCGGCTGGTGCAGGGGGATGTGGGATCAGGAAAGACTGTCGTTGCGGCCCTGGCAGCGCTTCAGGCCGTGGAAAATGACTTCCAGGCAGCGGTCATGGCGCCCACTGAGATTCTTGCAGAGCAGCATCAGGTCAACTTTTCTAACTGGCTGAAGCCTCTGGGTATCTCCATGACTTTTCTCTCCGGGAAAACCAAGGGGAAAAAACGACAGGAGGCACTTGATCAGATCGCATCTGGTGAAGCCATGGTGGTGGTGGGGACCCATGCCCTCTTTCAGGAGGATGTGGATTTCAAGCGGCTTGGTCTGGCGGTGATTGATGAACAGCACCGCTTTGGCGTTCATCAGCGCCTCGCCCTGAGAAAAAAAGGGGAGAAAAATGGTGGCCTCCCAGACCAGTTGATAATGACGGCAACCCCTATTCCCAGGACGCTGGCCATGAGTGCCTATGCGGACCTGGATGTTTCGGTGATTGATGAGCTACCTCCCGGGCGGACACCGGTGAATACGGTGGTGATTGGTGATGACCGCCGGGAGCAGGTGATGGCGCGGTTGCGTTCTGCCTGCCTTGAAGGGCGCCAGGCCTACTGGGTTTGCACTTTGATTGAAGAGTCCGAAGCATTGCAATGTCAGGCCGCAGAAGTGACGGCTGAACAATCGCGGGAAATGCTGCCAGAGCTGGCCATAGGGCTGGTGCATGGACGAATGAAGCCTTCGGAAAAAGCGGAAGTCATGGGCGCCTTCAAGGCGGGCCATTTGCACCTTCTGGTCGCCACCACCGTTATTGAGGTGGGGGTTGATGTGCCCAATGCCAGCCTGATGATCATTGAAAATCCGGAGCGGCTGGGGCTTGCCCAGCTTCACCAGCTTCGTGGCCGGGTGGGACGGGGCAGTACTGCCAGCCACTGTCTTCTGATGTACCATGCCCCCCTTTCCCAGCAGAGCAGGGAAAGGCTTCAGGTGATGCGTGACTCTTCAGATGGCTTTGTCATTGCGGAAAAAGATCTGGAGCTCCGGGGGCCCGGTGAGGTGCTGGGGACTCGACAGACCGGCCTGGCACAATTGAAAGTGGCCGATCTGGAAAGAGACCGGGACTTATTGGAAGGCGTACCTGAAGCAGCCCAAATGCTATTGAGGACGGCTCCTGAAAATGCCGAGCCTCTGTTGTTGCGCTGGTTGGGTAAAGGAGAGGACTATGCCAGCGTTTGAATTTATTTTCAGGTTTTGATGCAAGAAAAAACGTTCTGGCTGATCATTATAAGATCAACGGTTCACAGGCAAAGATGATGAATGATACAGAGCTTTCTTCTGAGGAAATAGAATACGCTGGCTTCTGGCTTCGTTTAGGGGCCACATTACTGGATACCCTTTTTGTTCTGCTGGTCACCCTTCCTCTGACGTTTGTCTTGTATGGCTCAATGTTTCCGGAAAGTCAGGCGGGTATGTTGATGGGAGGTTGGGACTTGGTGATCAACTGGCTGTTCCCGGCATTTGCCGTTGTGCTGTTCTGGGTTTTCAAGGGGGCTACCCCAGGCAAAATGCTGACATCCATGAAAGTGGTGGATGAAAAAACAGGCAGAATACCCAGTGCTTCTCAGTCTGTGATCCGCTATCTGGCTTACTTCGTTTCCACCCTTCCCTTTTGCTTTGGGTTTGCCTGGATTGCTTTTGACCCCAGGAAGCAGGGTTGGCATGACAAGATTGCCCGAACGGTGGTGATTAAGGTCAGCAAGCCAGAGGCTGTCTGAATTTTCAGGACTCTTTCAGTAGCTCAGATTGAATTTTCTGAACAGAAAGCCCAGGCACCACAGGGGGCCGATCAGTAGAAACTGCACGTCCTGAAAGAACGACGGTTTTTTACCTTCCAGTTTGTGGCCGACGAACTGGAAAATCCACGCCACCACAAAAATCGTAATGCTTACAGGCATTACATACTCACCAAGCCCTTCCGAAAGGGCGGCGGAAAATGAGAATACGACGATCATTGCCAGAGACAGGGATACAGACAGTCGAAAGTAGAACAGCAGGCTGATGGCCATGGCAATCCAGGCAAGCACCGGTTCAATGGCCCAGATCATCCCGACAATACTGAACAGAATTGAGGGAACACAGATCCAGTGAATCAGCTTATTGGTTTTGTGCTGGTGGCTTTCTCCGTATTCGGCAAACCATTGCTCTATCGTCTTCATGAGTCACTGGCCTCTTCTGATTTATTGTTATTGAAACCTGGAGCCACTTTACCAACCGGTACACTGAGCCGCAATGGGGTAGAACTAAAAACTGGTACGATAGTTCTATATTGTTTGATAGGAAGATGAACCGGCAGTTCGCCTGCCGGTCATATGTGCCGGTTTATGCCTGTTCAGGCATTGGTGGCAACGAAGTACTTTGGATCTTCAATCACATTCACTTCGACCAGACTTCCAGCCTTTTTCAGGAGTTGTTGGCAGTCCGGGCTAAGGTGAAGCAGGTGAAGGGTTTTGCCGCTGTTCATGTAGCGTTCTGCCAGAGTATCTATGGCTTCCAGGCCAGAGTGGTCCGATACCCTTGAGTCTTCAAAATCGATAATGACATCCTTGTTGTCTTTTTTGGGTGAGAACTGCTCCAGGAAATGGGTGGTGGAGCCAAAGAACAGTGGGCCATGGACTTTATAAACCGTGGACCCTTTATGATCTTCCTGCTTTTCCACCCGGATGTGTTTGGCGTGCTCCCAGGCAAAAACCAGTGCGGAAACGATCACACCCACCACCACAGCCACAGCCAGATCGGTCAGTACGGTGACGACAGAAACCAGTACCAATACAAAAGCATCGCCTTTGGGCACTTTGTTCATAATGCGGAAGCTGCTCCACTCGAAAGTACCGATCACTACGATGAACATCACGCCCACCAGAGCCGCAACGGGAATCATCTCAATCAGGGATGAGGCAAACAGAATGAAAACCAGCAGGAAGAGCGCGGCAGAAATGCCGGAAAGGCGACCCCGGCCTCCAGAATTCACGTTGATCATGCTCTGGCCAATCATGGCACAGCCACCCATGCCTCCGAAGAAGCCCGTCACCACATTGGCAACTCCCTGGCCTACACATTCACGGTTACTGCTGCCGTGTGTTTCGGTGATTTCATCCACCATCCGCAGGGTCAGCAGGGATTCAATAATCCCGATAGCGGCCAGAATCAGAGAGTAGGGGAAAATAATGGCCAGCGTTTCAAAAGTGAATGGAACGGATGGAACACTGAAAGAGGGCAACCCTCCGGCAATTCCTGCAACATCACCCACGCTATGGGTGTCGAGGTTTAGCGCAATTGCCAGGCCTGTGACGATAATAATCGCTGCCAGGGATGAGGGGATGGCTGTGGTCAATTTAGGCAGGAAGTGGATGATGGCCATGGTCAGAGCCACCAGTCCCAGCATTTGATAAAGGGCTGTGCCTTTCATCCAGGCGACATCAATGACACTTCCTTCAAAGAAGGTGCCAGATAACCAGCCGGCTTCGCCCTGAACGCCAAACTGACCCAGCTGGGCCAGAAAAATAACGATCGCAAGGCCATTCACAAAGCCAAGCATAACCGGGTGGGGCACCATACGGATAAATTTGCCCAGCTTGAACACTCCGGCCAGTACTTGAAGAACCCCCATTAATACAACGGTGGCAAACAGGTACTGCACGCCGTGGTTGGCCACCAGGCTGACCATCACGACCGCAAGGGCTCCTGTGGCTCCGGAGATCATGCCTGGTCGACCGCCAATGGCTGCTGTGATCAGGCCGACCAGGAATGCTGCGTAGAGACCTACCAGGGGTTCTACACCTGCAACAAACGCAAAGGCAACCGCCTCAGGGACAAGTGCCAGGGCAACCGTTAAACCTGAAAGCAGGTCGTTCTTTATTGCGGCAGCTCTGCCTGCTTGAGGGCTGAGTTGAGGTTCAAACAAATTGTTTCTCCATTATAAAGAGCCTGTAGCTCGTTTATGTTCATAGGGTCTTTATAGACGACATTCCCCAAGTGTGAACGGCCGTTATCCGGTTCGTCCAAAACCTGATCGTTGACTGAAAACAGCGTTATTTCAGAAGCGATTTGTTCAGTTAGTGATCTGCTGTATCAAGAGAGGGGGCTGTGCTCTCTGTTTCCATGATGTTATTAGCGTCCCGCAGCCACTTCAGTTGAGAGGGAATCACAGAGTTGGGCAGAAAAGTCGTTTGTAGTTGTGGGCGCGAATTCTAAAGCCCCCCCCAGTTAAAGGCAATTGTTGATAGATAGCGTTGGTTTTCTGTTGATGAAGGGGGCTCTATATATTGAAAGGCTTTTTTCGCCGGAAGATACCTGGTGGTTGAAACCGATGTGTGTGGGATAGGTATATTGCGCAGGTTGCCAGAGCGCTTGGGGTGCGTATAATGCGCCCCACTTCCAAGACATCAGTCAGGACAGCGGAACGAATCGTTCATTGCTGGCCGGCTTCGTTGATGGGAGGTGCGGTTGGTTTTTAACGGTGTCGAAAATGACCGGTTGACAACGAGCTGCAGCGCGGTAAGATGCGCATCCGCTGACAGGGGTTGAGGCCAACGTCAGTGAGTTGGAAAGCCTTCTGCTTCTTCGGAAAACAAGTGCTTGACAACGAAAGCCGCCACGGTAAGATAGGCGGCCTTGCTGATCGGCACCATTGCCGGTTAGAGATTAAGTCCCAACGACTTAATCAAGTTCTTTAACAAGATATCAGACAATTCGTGTGGGCGCTTGTGCGATTGCATCGGTTAACAAGACTTCGGTCTTGAACTACTTAAGATGCTTAATTGAGCAAGCGAACATATCTGTTAATTCATG
>NZ_JBLYZI010000066.1:0-31337 GCF_057680865.1 Endozoicomonas sp. Z74 | reverse complement strand
AACCCGCCAAAGGAGACAACTGACCCAACAGAGAACTTAACCGGTGATAACCGGTCAAACGATTATTGATGAAAACCGGACATCTCAAACTGATGAAAAAGGGACATTTCAAATTGGTGGTAACACTTACGCAGCCATCCCCGTTCCGGTCGCTCCACAGGCTAACCCCGCCAGTCCGACGGTTTTTATATTGATAGCAGCCGCTATATCCCTGTCCCAGTGTGTTTTACATTCTGGGCAATCCCATTCACGGGTTGATAGCGGCAGACTTTCGTGAACATATCCGCAACTGGGGCAACGCTTTGAGCTAGGGAAAAACCTATCAATGACAGCTATAGTACGATCAGCCCATTCAGCTTTGTACTGCAACTGTCTGACAAATTCACCCCAATTAGCATCAGCGATATGCTTTGCCAGTTTTGGATTTTTAACCATATTCTTCACAGCCAAATCTTCGACACAGATCACTTGGTTCTCGTTAATTAATCTGCGGGATGCCTTGTGAGTAGCATCCATCCTGCAATCCGCTATTTTCGCATGAAGACGGGCAACTTTAAGCCTTGCTTTAGCTCGGTTGTTGCTGCCTTTCTGCTTCTTAGCCAGTTTACGCTGAAGGTGGGCGAGCTTTTGCTCATAGCGTTTGAAGTGCTTTGGATTGCCGGATTTTTCACCATCTGACGTGATGAATAGGTCTTTCAAACCTAAATCAATACCAACCGTCTTTTTGCTGATTGACATTGGTTTAGACTCAAACTCACAGAGCATGGAAACAAAATACCGTCCGGCCTTGTCCTTGCTGATTGTGATACTGGAAGGCTCAGAAGGTAGTTCTCTGCTCCACTTGATAGCCAGCGGCTCTTTGCTCTTGGCAATGAACAACTGACCTTCTTTCATGCTGAAAGCAGAAGCCGCAAAAGTAGCACTTTGCTTTGCATGTTTCTTTTTGAAAGTCGGGTACTTTGCTCTACCTTCCCAAAAGTTTTTGAAGGCGGTCTGTTGGTGGCGTAGTGACTGCTGGATAGGTACAGAAGAAACATCTTTTAACCACTGATATTCAGGGTTCTTTTTCAGCTCTGTAAGCTGCTTTGAGGCTGCGTTGTAGTTAACGCAGTTGCCGTTTTTATAGTACTCATCAGTACGCCAGCGAAGGATATGATTGTAAACAAAACGCACACAGCCGAAAGTCTGAGCAAGTAGCTTTTCTTGCTCAACTGTCGGGTAAAATCTGTATTTGTAAGCACGTTTCGTTTTCACACTTACAAGAATACACATAGCGTCTGTAAGATTATCAAGTGTCGTACATAGCCAGCCCTCTACGGGCTGGTCGCTTGTATCCCCCACTTAGGTCAGTGGGGGTATTACGCGGATTTTGGATAAACGACACCGTTAAAATGCTATTGGATTTGTCGGAGAAGCAGTATGGGAAGAAGAAATAATGTGCCATGGGTCTCTGCGTCCGAAGTGGGTTCGGCCAAATTCTGCCCCCGGGCCCTCGAATTTAAACACAAAGGCGTCCGCCCTTCCCGACAGGCCCAGCAAAAACAAAGAGCCGGCGAATACCATCATGCCAGGGAAACCAGAGCGGCCTACCAACAGCAAGACCAGCGTTGCTTCGTGGCCAGTTATGCCCTGGGACCAACCCATCCGGTCACCCAGTCGTTAAGGGACTGGAGAGATGGTGAACTCAAAAAGTCTCTGCCCGGGCGGATCTTTGTCTGGTGCTATTACTGGTTATCCCCCATCCTGATTCGGGTTATAGGGAAAAACCAACGGTTTAAGCGAGCTTCCAGGGCTGCGGTATTGTGGCTGGCCAAGAAAGTGGGGAGTTGAGCCATGTGGGAAGATATCTTTGTTCCGTTGATTTACATCTGCATTGCCCTGTATTTGATGGTCAAGTTTCGACCCAGAGGCAGAAAACCTAAAACCTTCCCTGTCCGTGGTAAAATTATTTACGCAGACCAGGGGCGCCAATCAAAAACTTTTGTGTCGTATCGGCACAGAATCAGGGCAAAGCCAGATTTTTTGGTCAAGCAACCGGATGGCCAGCTGATGCTCACTGAGTACAAAAGCCGAAAGAAGCCACCCAACCAAAGCGATGAGGTCCAGCTGATTGCCACAGCCATTGCGGTGAAAGAAAAGTACCCAGAACTCAATAAAGGCATGATTTATACAACAGTTGGTCGTCGTATCGTCGATTTGAGCGGAAGCACTGATACCCTGGCAGAAAGAATCCGGGAACCTTTGGAATCGGCCCGGGCAATAAAAGCAAATAGACCTGTATGTGCAGCGCCATTACTGAGAAAATGTCGTTCCTGTGGTTACAGGACACAGTGCACCGAAAAAGCGGCATAAGAGGAAAATGCCATGAGCATAATTAATAGCGTTTTGGATAAAAAACAGTCTCTGTGGAAAGTGTTTCGGGTTTCGATAAAAGTATTTCTGGCTGCTTGCTGCACAGTCGTAATCCCGATCTTTATAGACATGATCTTTGATACGGAGATCTGCCTTTATATAGGTGCGAACAAGCTTGGTTATCCATCAGCTTTCGTTATTGGTCTTTCAGCAATATCAGCTTTGTCTTGTGTAATTGTCATTGGGATTGCAAACTATCTGTATATGGTTCTTAACGCCCATCCGTTTGAAGAAAATTGGAATTTACACCCTCAAAAAGAGCTAGGAAAAACAGGAAGGATTTGTATGCGTGTTATCAACGTCCTCATCATGTTGGTAACCATACCATTCGCAATTCTTTGCCTCGGCGCAGGAGGCGGGAGAGGAGCAGCATCTAGTGGATCATATGGTACAGATGAGGATTATGAAGCAAACAACTTTAATGACTCAATGAATGATAACAGTAATTCATACGGGTTAAATCGTTATGATAAATGGCAAAAATAGACTGCCAAAAGCGGTAGATAATTCATCTATCTACCGCTTTCTTCAGGAGGTTAACTGTTAAGCCATTCCGATTTCGAGTTCTTTGCTCCAAACAAACTAGTTTGACCGGATCCTTTGCCTGCAGCCTGCCCAACTTTTGTATAACTCGCCGGGTTGCTAAGGGACTGGGTAGTTGAACCAACCGCCGATGATGTTTGCTGGTTCCCTCTATCAAGCCCACTAACTGCACCAATAATTTGAAAGCCACTCCAACCAAGTAATAACAACCATGCTGCAGGCAGCCCCATATAAACGGTGTTAGTTATAATATCGAGAAGATTCTGCGTATTCGGGTCTAATCCTACGCTGTCTCTCATTGCTTCCATCCAAGTTGTCTCAATCCAAAAAGCAAATGCAAAAATAAAGTTAATAAATTTGACCCCAAAGTACCCAACACCACAATGAGCCAACGTTTTTAGGCTGAATCCTGAAAGTAATAAAATAATAGGTATCGATACAATAACCACCATTTGAGCAATAGCTAAAACATAGTTAGCCGACTCTCTGTATATAAATTGTTCATTGTAGCTACCTACCTTTTTCAAAAAAAGAGCTGCGTATCTGGCTCCCGCGCCAAGAGTTGTATTGAATACTTGCCCCATAAGATCAGAGTGTACTCCATACTCGTCTTTTCTTAATCCATATTTATCTGAAAAGGAAGTCTGAAAAGCGTGTTTGGCATCGTTAACTGAGGCAGCGGTTAAAGTTGCACGGGCAAGGGATCTTCTTTTTTCTACAACTGTGTCGTATGAACCAAAATACGAATATAATCCTTCCATAAATCCACGGAATATCCCTGGGTCTATCTCTGCAATAATTCTCTCCTCAAGCCCCTCGCTCTTGTGGGACCAGTAGTCCTTACAGGATCGGTAAATCAAATCTGGCTCAGAGTGATTGGTCATGCGCTCATCGTGCTCCCAGCCCTCCAGGGGACCGTAACGGATATCATCATAATATCCAGCGGTCTCCAAGAAATATGATGAACCTATCCAATCCGTATCATTGGGGTTGGGTGTCACTCTTGATACTTTTAGCTTATGCTTGGCCGTTGCAAAACACATATTGTAAAAATTTGAAAGATCCTGCCTTAAAGCCTGATTCGTTATTCTAGACTCAGATAACTTGAACATTTCGTAAGAAATATCAGCTTTGCATGGCAAAGATACAGTTATAGCATTAACAAAGGCTGAAGATAAGCTATGTACTGCCCCCCAAAAAACAGGGATATAAACCTGCTGTTTATCTACTTGTGTAAAAGCATTTTTAATCTTGTCAGAAACCTCTCTTTTGCCAGAACCACAAGCATTAATATTACTTTGAAAATTAACTGTATCAATTTTCAAGTCAAACCCAGAATGCTTAAAAGGTATGCAAGCAAACATAATCACAAAGACCATGGAGACGATCTGAGTCTCAAGGCGCTGGACGGTTAAGACACCAATATTACCAGCATAGGAACCAGCATTCCTAGTCTCAACAGATATGCGAACAATGGCAACAATAAAAGGCACCAGAAAAAAACCCGAGCCAACGATCACGTCCCAGATTTTCTCAAAAATAAACCAGCCGTAAATCAGTGTGTATATTTCCGGCAAAGAGTGAGCAACCATAACACCTCCTGTCAAAAAATAAACAACCGATTAACAAACACAACTTCGGCAAATATGAGCAGAGCCAGCATATGAAAGCGCCGCTTGATCAACTCCTGAAAGGTTTCAGCGTTACCCCCGGATAAATACCCGCTGATGTTTTTCCAAAAAAACATGATCAGGCCATAGAGAATCACTCTCCAGACCATCAGATAGGGCTTGGCCTTCTCCATCAGGGCATCAAACTGTTTGACACCAAATGCACTGATATACAGCCAGACCATAATCCCTATAATGGCGGTCAAAACAGCCAGTGCCAGCATCCCAGCACCGGCTCCATTCAGCCAATTTATTTTTGTGAGTTTTTTCATTACTGAGACTCGTCTATGCCGAAATATTCCGTTATGTTGCTTTTGGGTTGTTCTGCACCTTCTTGTGCACTGGTGTTTATATTCCGCATGTACCTATTAGAAACAATCTGAAGCGTACTCCCCGTGATCTTTTTACGCAGCTCCATTTCTTCAACCAGCATGTTCAACTCATCGGTTAATTGATCCAGAGCATCATTTATGCTCCCCTGAGCCTTCCCGTCATTGGCAATATTGGGCTGCTTCTTACCCGTCGTCAGCATCCGTTTTGCCAGAACCCCTTGCTCGAAGGTTCGGGTCAGCGCAATTTCACCGGCAATCCGACTCACCAGCAGGTTCTGGTCATAGGTTTGTTCCAGACGAATGGCTTCAATGATTTCCTGGCGCACCATCAGGGAAGGAGGAGCCGATATCCGGTTCAGGTTGTCCTGGGTTGACGGGATCTCCCCTTTCACCATTTTCCCAAGATTGTGCTCCAGCTCTAACAGGGCATCGTCGTAAAAATACGTGAGGCCTTTGCCCGGAACACTTTCCGCTTTCTTGCAACCTACACAGGTACGCCAATACACTTCACCGACAACATCCGTTACCCATTTTGAAGCTTCACCCGGGGAGTTCCAATACTCCCAGATGGGTTTGCCCTGGCCACTGACCGGTGGTACGGCATCGTTATTGGCAACATCCCGATTCAGCAAGAGGTTGTAACCCACCGTGGTTGTACTGGCAATGCTGTCGATAGGGGCTTGTCCGGCGCCCCCTCTCCTCTCCCCGTTGTACCAAGGCACTCCATTATTACCACTGGCCTTACTGACTTTTTGTTCTGCCCGGATAACATCGCCGCTGTTGGTTTTTATCTGCTCTTGCCATTCGAAACTTTCAGAGACCGCTTCATAAGCCTCTCCAGGAGAGCCACTGTCCAGAATGACTTTTTGAATGTCTGTACAGCTGTTCAGGCTATTCTTGAAGTCCATTTTTCCCTGAAGAACACCGTTTTGTAGCATGTCGTAAAGTTCAGGGTTCGTTCTTTGAAGAATCGCCCCAGGCAAAGCAATGATGGCGGCCGTGGCGTTGTTGAGCATGTCCCCCATCATGTTGTGAAAGCCGTCGGTCAATCCATTGAGCTGGTTGGAGACCGTCACATTGGGATCAAAGGCGGCACCACAGCTCAGGTTGCTGCTTAATCCTACTTTCCCGTCTATGATTGGAATTGTCACCGAGCTTTTGCCGGCACCGGCGATCGGACTACCCCCTCCCAACTCGTAGTAAAACCGGTTTCGTTCCGGTGAGGCCTGACTGATCTGGGAGGCCGTCAACATAGCCAGGAGCACAGCGGTTTTTAGTTTTTTCTGGTCCATTCAAGACCCCCAGTTAATGTCTTCCAGAAAGATCTGGCCCTTCCTTTCACAACAGGCATAAGGCCGCCAAAGATTCCAGACATAGCTGCCGAATTCACTGCGGTCACTGCTGGAAATCGACGACTCCGAAGGAAAAACCTTGCATGAGTTTTCATTGGTTGGGAGCAACATCTGCCACTTCCCGGTCTTTTCATCACCCGGCTCCAAAGATCCCGGTGGCCAGTAGCCTGCCTTTTTATTTGCGGACAACTCCTTGTAAACATGCGGCTGGCCTGAGCGCGTTACGATATCGCCAACACGCTGAGCAATAACTGCTGAAGCCTTGTAATCATCGGACTGCTGGACATAGCCATTGCGGGGATACAGATTGCCCCAGGTTCCCGTCTCTTCTGAACGAAGATTGTCGAACAGGTTCAGCGACTGCGGATAGCCCATCTCAGGGACGCTCAAACGCCAGGCCAGATAATCTGCACTGCTGATAAAGTAAGGGGTGTAGGGGATAGAAACACCGCCACCGCAGAGGTAACCCAGATTGCCAAACACTTGCTCAAAGATGGCAGACAGAGGGTTTCCAAAGGCATCTGCCGCTTTCAGTGTTCGGGTGGTATGTCGGTGTGCTGATCCTGGAGTGGTATTAACGCCGCCAGACCTCAGCTTGATAGTTTCACTGCCAATACTCAGATCCGCATCCGGAATAATGGAATCCACATCTGACAGGGGCTGGTTCTCCCGGTCGGAATACACCTGAACCACCAGATCCGGAATGTAATGGCGTACCTTAACGCTGCTGGTTACGCTGCACCCAAATAAAGTACAACGCAGCCACAGGCAAACACCCACGGCCTGGTAATCAATACAGGAAAAATTAAACACCTGGTTTGCGGCTTCTGCGACCGAAGTGGTAGGGCCTGCAGCCTGGCTTTTTGGTGCCTGTACACCGGAAGCGAGAAGCAGGCTGACCAGAAGAAAGGCTTTCAAGGGGTTGTGCTCTGGTAATGCCCTGAGTCCACTCACCGTCCTTGCCTCCTCTGGTAATCACTATGGACTCTCAATGCATCCTGAACACTGTTGAGACCATAAAGAATGTACTGTTCATCCAGCACAATGGCCGGGATCTTCTCCAGCTTGTAGCTCTGGGCTTTAACATAGCCCTCATAGGCAGTTTTCAGTTGATTGGAAGCCCGCTTAAAGTCCTGAGTCTGCATAAACTGAGAAACCTGGGCTTTAGCTTGCTCTGGATCCGGCGGCAGATCCTGGGGAAACGCCCCATGTGCACGGTCACGGTCATCCAGGTTGTAATAAATGGCCAGGTACCGACCGGTATTCACCGGGTTCTGGTCGTTCGTAAATATTTCAATTTTTGTGTCTGCAAGCGACACAGAACCGGCCAGCAAGAGCGGTATCAGTAATGCCTTCACACAGACACCCCTCTTTTCGCCTGGGATTTATTGAATTCGGGTGCCTGCTTTTCCTGTATGATCCCCCGCTTCTGGTCAATCTTGCTGGCCACCATCAACGCAGCCTCCACTTCACTGATACCGTATTTGCGCATCAGAGCTGCCCGTTCTGATTTTTCGTGTTTCTCCGTCATGGCAAGACTGAGATAGAGCGAAGGCGGAACGTTTCGGAACAACGCCTCGACCTTATCCGACAGCACCACCCCTTCCACGTATTTCCCGGGCTCTTTTCGGGCCGAGGTCAACAGGAACTTTTGTTCGTCCGTAAGGGACCGGAACCGCGCCATCTGCTCCACTTCGTCTTTGGGCATCGTCAGGCAGACCCACCACTCGATCATGTTGAGCATCTTGCGAGCCGCATCAGGAAAGTCTTCCAGGTTCTGCGTGGCCACCCAGTACCAGGCACCGAGCTTCCGCCACATTTTCACAATCTTGACCACAAAGGGAGCCAGCAAGGGGTTGGTGGTGATGATGTGCCCCTCATCGGTCAACATGACCAGAGGACGGTCTTCGTTCTGATACTTCTCGGCAATATTGTTGATGTGCATCATGATCGACGTGTAGGCCACGGCCAGCTGACTGGAATAGCCTTCCCGGGCAAAGGTCGCCAGATCAATAATGGTGACATCGTGCTCTGGCCATGCCTCCCCAGGCGAGTTAAACAGCTCTCCTTCAAACCCGTCACAGAACATGGCCATCGCCTCAGCCATTTCAAAGGCACGTTCCCGGTACTTTTCCGGGATCATCTGATCCACCGATTGCTCTTTCAACGCATTGACCACATCCTCTGTCAGGCACATACGCCCTTCGTCGTAGGTCTTCCGAGCCGCTGAGAAGATGGCTTCACGCACCCGGCGCCGATCGGTCCGGGTAAGTCGCTGCATTTCAGCTTCTTCACCACCGGTGATCATCAGCAGGGCAATAATCTCCATTTCCCCTAGTACGTCCCGCTGATCATCCCCCTCCACGTCATCGTCCTCTGCCAATACACCGGCATCGGCTTCTTTGGTATCCAGCCCTTGCAAAACTTCTTTTTCAAAGTCGTGGGATTGCTCAAGAGCGACATGGGCATCCGCAAAGGGTGGCAGGGTGACGCCGCTGCCCGGTTTTAGCTGTAGTTTATTGACAGAGAGACCACTGGACTTGAAATAGTCCGCCATCAGGCCAAAACTGTTGCCGGCTTCGATGATAAAGAGCCTGGGTCGAACCGTACCCATCAAGTGACAACTGGTGGCCACTAAACTGGCCGACTTACCGGCACCGGTCGGCCCTAACAACACTAAGTGGCCATTTTTCTTGCGGTCATGCTTGTTCAGGGGATCATAGGTCAACAACTCCCCACCCCGATTGAAATAAACCTGGAGCGGGTTGCCCGTTCCCCGGTTGCGACCAAACAGGCTGCACAGGTTGGCAAGGTGCTGGGCAAACACCAGTCTCGTAGTCCGATAGCGAGGATCCAGTTCAGGTTGGAAATTCATCGGCAGGTTGATGATGTAGTTGTCCAGGCCCAGAGCCTCAACATCATCCTCAATGGGAGCCAGCTGATTGGTCATCAAAACACTGCTGACCTGCATGGATCGGCGACGCAGCTCTTTAAGATTATTTGCCCGAAGGTAAATACACATTGATGCCTGGAACAGTTTCCGGCCTTCCGCGATTAAATGCTTGGCAATCTCACAGTCGGCCCGGGTTCGCTGGCTGTCCGCTGTTTCCCCGATGGACTTGTTATGGATACGGGTAATCCTGGATTCAATATGATCCTGGGGAGCAATAACAATCGTCGTGCAGACAATTGCCCCCTCGGGTAACTTGTCCAACATACACAGGGACTTGGCCTTATCCCCTTCACCAGTCCTTACTTCACCGGTTAATTGCCCGATCTTTGGGGCACGACGGATTTTGCTGACCCGGATGCAGCGGTGCTCCATGCCGTCAAAGGTCCAGGTCTGGCTCTTGGCATTGGATTCTGGCATCGAGTAAAACAGGTTTTCTGAAAAGTCGTCGCCATAGGGAAGGTCTTCATCGCCTGGGTAGTTGGCGAGGTTGTAGAACTCCTCCTGCTGGCCATTGGTAAGCCCGGGCTTGGGGTTGAACCAACGCAGCATCCAGTCGTAAAACTCCCGGCCGTTGCATCTCGCCATGGTAATCCCTGCCGCCTTGAGCGCCTGTTCCAGCTTGCTGCAGGTATCGTTGAGTTCCTGTTCCGGGGAAAAAGCATCGGTAATCTTGGTGCCTGCCGGTTGTCGTCGGTAAATGACCCACTTGATATGGCGAACCCGGCCACGCCAGGGTGAATCGGAAACCCCTTCATCGACAAAGAGCCCGTCTTCTTTGGTGATCCCTCGAAGGTGCCGATCCATCACCGTTAAAAAGTTTTCTGAGAACTCAGTTCCCTTGGCGTGTGGCCAGATGTAGTCCCTAAGTGTGTCCGTAAACCGGTACAGCTCGTTATTGTCATAGGCATACTGCTGAATCACCCACTGGCCCTGATCAAACTCATCAAAGACATCCTGCAGGGCATGTTCAATGGCATCCCGCTTGTGCTCCAACCAGGAATTTGACCGACCTTCTGTGCCAACCGGCGTGATTTCAAACACGGCACCAACACTGATCCCGTCTTCCAGCAGAAAGGTCTTGCTGTCCGGCAAATACTCCAGCCATGGCATGTAATCAACAAATGACCTGGGCCGTTCGTATTTTTGCTTCATCTCTGTCACAGTCACCGGATCAACATTTTTTTTCTGGTCAGCCATGATCAGTGACTTCAGCAAACTCTTCAGCATGATTTAGCCCCCTCAGTTCCAGCGCGTGACTTCACCAGGCAGAGCGTATTCATCCCGCTCGTACAGTTTGAACTCCGTCAGGTAACCCGGCACCGGAACCCGATCCCGGGTAGACAGGTGCGGTGCCACGAACATATAGAGCGTTGGATTGGGCAGCGTCTGAAATCGGGACTTCAGGTGATTGGACTCACTGCGAACATACGTCGAAAGATCGGTTTCCAGTTGGGTGAGCGGCCTTCTCAACGTAGAACGGCTTTCATCCACAGCTGCAGGGTTTGTGCGTCCAGTCTGCCCTTCATAGATTTCCCGCATGGTCATATCCGGCTGCGGAATAATCTGCTCCTTGCTGGCGCATCCAGCAATGACGGCACTAATCAAGAGAGCGGCGAATGCCCGGGCTGTTCTTGTTTGCATAATGGTTTACCTTTCGGCCATTCGGGTTGTAATCAATTTCAAGCTGTTCGGTGGGGTGTATGACCACTTCCACGCCTGGCGGAACATAGATCGCATCAAAGCTCTGCTGCATTCGCTTATCCACCCAATCAAGAATCTCCCCTGCCCCACCACTGATCATGGTGTTTCTGGCGTACCGTGCAGCATCCCCGGTAACGCTACTGGTGGTACTGCCATCGGAATTCACAACATTGGTTACTTCCGCCTGAGTAAGCGCCTTGGCATAAGCATCTAGGGCCCCCAGTCCAACTTTGGAGCTGATGTATTGAGGAGCATTGGTAATCCGCTTGCCGGTTATGCAGGGCACACCATAACGGTCTGATATCCAGGCAATCGGTTGTGTACTCTGCGTCCCGGACTCAGAACCTTCAGGCAGGGTACGGATGGTTCCATCACTAAACGTGAAAGTCATAGAGTAAATGTCAGCGCTGACACAGCTGAGCGTCCAGTCGCCCTTGGAGACACCGGACATCACAATCCCTGTTACTTCCCCGGGAATACTCAGGCCATTGGTGGCCAGATTTTCAGGACCGACAATGAACTTAACGGGATAAGGATCAACGACAGTACCATCAATCGGAATGCGCCCGAGTAAAGCACTCATCGAAACCGAGCCCATCAGAGTGGCATTGGCTGGAATGGTGAAGAACGGCTCCAGCTCAGGCTCCTTGTCATCGGGCTTGAACATATCCGGCGTGTGCAGATCAACGGTACTCTGTGCTTTGGAAAATGAGTCTTTTAGGGTCTCCGGAAACACCAGCTTGAAACCATCTGCCCCCATGCTTCGGTCCGCAACCTGCTTTGCATCCATAGGATCGATCCAGACAATTTCATCATGGGGTTGTGACTCCTGGATCTGCCCACCTGAAAGACCGATTCCCCCCGGTATATCCGCCCCGGGTGATAGCGTCCCCCCATTCACAAAATAATTGTCTTCCAGCTTTTTGGCGCGATCCGTCATATCTCCCAGCCAGCCTTGAGGTTTGGGTTGAGAATCCGGTTTCTGAGGTTCGGGGATCTTGTTATTAAGCCGGTCCATGATCCGTTGCTCAATGGTTTGTTCCATGGCCTGAATGGCCGTCAGCTCACTCTTCAGGTCAGAGTTCTCACGCAGGGTTTCCTTTAACTGGCCTTCATACTCATACATTCTGGCGACAACGGTATTAAGGGTTTCCTGAATATTGTCTCCCTCTACCCCCAGAGATTTGAGCGTACTGTCGTCCACTCGTGAATCAAGATTGTTGCCAGATGCTGGGCCAGTATCAGCGGGTTCTAACTCTCGCCCCCCATCGGTCACCTTGTTGTATCCGATCACTACAACCAGAAGAACAATTCCGACACTCAGCCCCTTCAAAATAATGTTGGAGTGCATGACTTCAGCCCCCTGCCTGTGCCGTTGGCATCCATGGATACAGAGCATGTTCCAGGGGGTTGGAGGTGATCAGATAAAGCATACTGGTATCCCCGGGGACACCACTTCGCTTCAGGCTGTGATGCTGGAATGTGGCGTATTCAAACTGGGCATTGATATCGGTGTACTCCAGTGTAATGTCTCGCACGGATTGATTGGTCAGCCTCAGTGCCGTGATGTAGTAGCCTCCCCCTTGCCATGCAGCTTCCGGGACCGCCCGCACCAATCCGTAATTGCGTCCTTTGAACAGGTGTCTGACCTCTCCTTCCAGCCTCAGATTCACCTGATTAATTCCCGGAATATCAACCCACAGTCGTCTTGGTGCGTAGTACCGTTGGGCAACGTAACGTGTGAGGGTCACAGGAGTAACAGTGTTTTGTTGACTGACACTGAGTTTCTGCTGGGTTCCGCTGGCCTGTTCTATCGCCGCCGGATCATTAAAGACAACACGAACTTCTTCGGTGATGGGATCGGACGGTTCGGCCCACACATCCAGAAGCACCACATGCCCGGTACTGTGCAGTTTTACCTGCAAACGGGTTTTGGTGATGTCCTGGCTGGCCAAAAGGAAAATGGCACCACCATTGGATTGAATGCGAAGTTTGTCCATCACCCCCGAAGAGGCTCCTACAGAAACATTGTCAGGAAAATACACAATCCGCTCATCGCCCACGCTCAGGCGTACCGGGATCGGCTTCCGGTCCCACTTTGCGATTTCTACCGCATGAATCCCTGTCCAGAAAATACTGAGAAAGCAGGCAAGGATTAATTTCAAACAAACCGCAGATCGAATCATTTCTTAAGCCTCACCTTCCTTGACCAGTTTTAAACGGGATGCGTCTTCAGTAAAACCATCCAGCGCCAGCCCCCAAGGGTTACATTCAGGGTCAACGTCGTACCGGACCACCCGGATCGGATAACGAAGCAGTGTGTCTTTGATTTTTTTACCAGACAGGTGCTCAATCACCTGTAAATCCAGGTACACCACCCATGAATTTTTTGATTCAACATACACCCGCTTGGTGTCATAGCCTTTTCCGGGGATCTCATGGACGGCACG
Source organism: Endozoicomonas sp. Z74 (assembly GCF_057680865.1). NCBI lineage: Bacteria > Pseudomonadati > Pseudomonadota > Gammaproteobacteria > Oceanospirillales > Endozoicomonadaceae > Endozoicomonas > Endozoicomonas sp. Z74. Next base: position 17,924 of record NZ_JBLYZI010000066.1, on the reverse strand, counting down.
CACACGGCGACTCAGCTCGAAATTGGCTTTTTTGGCTTCGTAATTATTCAACCGGTTCTTCTGAAAACCCGGGGTCATATAACAACTCAGCCTGTGGATCTGTTGAAAATAATCCTCGCTTCCATCTTTGGGCCAGCGGTTGAGTTGTTGGAAAATATAAAGCCCGAACGTGTAAATATTGGCAGCAGGAATTTCGTTGATATTTCTGACAGAGCCTGTCCTTAAATCCGGAGGCACATGTACCGTGATATCATCAGGCGCTTTTGACCACCCATTGATCAAGCCACCAATTATAAAAAGGAGAAAGAGAATAAAAGCCCTTAAGGACAATATGTGTTGATCCCGTGATTTAACAGCATTTCTGAGTTTTGACATGACTTTTTATTTCGTTCGCCTTGTATCCCAACGCCCGGTGTAAAGACAGTAACCGGAATTTTTAATGCCTTTTCCCTGGAGCCACCGATTGAAAATGACTGTGTGCTGGCCATCTGGCAGATTCCGCTTGATGCTCTGAAGTCGGCTACCCACAACCAGCAGGGTGATAGCCGTCATCAGTATGGCCAAGCCAATGCCCAGAATTCCTACCCCGAAAAACGAGGCGAACAGAACGCAGACAGGACACCACCCCAGAAACCCAAACCCCAGTGTCTGAAACAGTTCGGTATTGGTCAGGCCACGAAACACCACCGGCTCCTGGTTCAGCCTGTCCGGTATAAACTGGAGAGTGCTTGCCTTGTCTTCCATCAGAGAATTCCAATGACCTCATTCATTAGAAACACCACCGCAACCAGCAGTACAGCTCCGATGCCACCATGCGCAGCCAGGTCTCCCCAGGTCTTGCGATCCTTTTGAATCTCCCGGTAAGTACTGATCACGTTGTTGGCCACCACCAGAAAGGCAATGGAAGCGACACCAAGGCTGGCCAGCATCACCAGGTCATAACCATAATCCTGTATCAGTTTGATGAAATTACCGTCACTTGATCCCCTGGACGGGGCGGATACCGTTGGCAACTGACCGGACGCCAACACATTCTGAACGCTCAGAAGGCCAAGTACTCCCACCCACACACGGGCTAAATTTGATTGAATTCTCACGTATTAATCCCCCAAATAGACTTAAATCAGCATGTACAAAAGGATGGAAAGCAACAGAGCTGCCCTGAGAATGACGCCTCCTGCTTCATTGCTGGATACATCGCCTTTGGCATACCCCTGATAGGTTCTTATGGCGACCCAGGTAAACCAGATCAAAACAACAGCGGCTAACGTTCCAGCAAAAAGAAAAGCGGTATCACTGGCTCCAAACTTCCCCGCAGCCCCCTCTGTGAATGCGGCCAACTGATCATCGTTCATCCTCGAAGCTCCGGTAGCTGCCCTTCAAGTTGTGATCCAGCGACCTCGGCTCCATGGGGGATTCCAGGTAGTGCGTTAACCCGTACTGAATGGTCATCAAGTCTCGTTTCAGGGACAGGTAATCAAAGCGATGGCGCCGATCAGAAGCATTGGACTGCACCTCTGCCAGATCCGCCATCGGCATCAGGTTTTTGATTTGTTCCAGCAGTCGGGTTAGCGTCTCTCGCTCCTGATAGACATCCGTGTACTGCATCGCAAAGCTGTTGGTTGAAAGACACAAGGCGGCTATAAGTAAAAGTTTATTCATGATGTTCTGGCCAGTCCGGTTAGCATGACGAATATGTACCAAAGCCAGAGAAAAAAAACATGAATAAATCGTAAATTGAATTAGGATGATTTTTTTTTGTACAAACAGCCCTTGATTTGTGTTTTTTAAAAATAACGATGCCTGTTTGTTTCATAAATATTTTTTGAATTTGCTCACTCCGACATAAACAACCAGTCCCATCGTTGCAGCAAAGGGGGTCAATATCAGGTTCGGGTGCAGGCTGATCGGAATGGACAGATAGACCAGCCATGCCAGCAGAAAAACGGGGATGGCCAGCCGTTTGGCATGGTGATAGATAAAACCGCTCTCCCGCCCCCCACCCCACCGGCGCAGGTCCCGCTGCATCAACCCCTCAGCACAGCCCACCACGCAACACAATGCAAACAGGGGCAACGACAACACCATGATACTCAACCGCACCATGAACAGCTGAATGACCATCACAGCAGAGACGATGTAGCTTTCCAGCCCCAGATAAAAACGCCCCAGGTATCCCCGGAAGCCGTCCAGCTCACTGTTGGCTCTCAGCTCCTCCAGGCCCGACATAAAACCCGAATCTTCAAACAGGATCTGACTGGCCCTGCCCGCTGTGCGATCAACAAACTCTACCGGGCTGGAGCTCAATATCGAATCCTTGAAATCCCGATTCAGGTATTCAACCTCCTGTTCCAGTAATGACTGGGAATGCCGGTACCCGTCCTCCCACCAAAAAGAAATGCCAACCCATTCAATAACAATGGATATGATCAGGGAAATAAATAAAACACCAACCACTTTACTGACAGTGGCAAGCACATGGCCAACCGGCCCCCTCGGCTCCTTGCTTTGCTGGTGTTGTTCCGAACTCAAACCGTTTCCTCCTCAGCCACTCCAGGATTGAAAGCCGAAAAATCACTCTCAGGCGAATGGCTGTCCTCGTTAGACCGGGAATGTGCAGTCACAGCGCCCCCACCAACCCACCAATTCTCCGATGTTCGATAGGCTTTTCGCATTTGTACTGCCAGGTTTTGCAAATTCGAGGGCATCGCGCTGTCTGTGACCGGCTTTGCCAGGGGAATTCGGATTTTCCAGAGATGGCCACCCTCTAACAATGCAAATGCCTGTCCTTTAGGTAGCTGAATGATATCGGCTGGCTCAATCATCGGAACACGCAGCGTGGTAATACGGTCCTGTACGCCCGATGTAAAATCGATGTCGTTAGTAACCGTTGAGGAGTCATTGCTCCCCGAAATCGTTGTCACCTGGCGAATCTCAACCTGGGGCAGCTGCTCGGTCAGGTATTCCGCCGTTTTTTTCTCTCTGACCCTCATCATGATCAGATTATTGAAGTTCCCCTGAACCTGTCCTGCTTTGGCTTCATCACCCACCCTGGCGGCAATATCAGAGAGAGTCTGAGTGTAAGCCGTAATTTGCAGGCCGGATCCTCCCCCTTTGTTCACCATGGGAATAAACTCGTCACCGATCAGATCACTGAACTCATCCCCATGCAGGCATATTTTCGGCATGGCTTCGGGATCACCATTAACCAGGCCGTGCTCAATCCCATGTTTGTAGATATGACCAGCCACCGACACAATATCTGCAAACACCGTGTTGCCCACCGCTGTTGCAACATCCGGATCTGAAAGCGCATCCAGCCCGATATAAACAATCCCCTTTTTACGAATAACCTGCATCCAGTCAAACAGCGGCCGCTCATCTTCGATGTCAAAGTAATCCGGGGCAATCAAGTCCGCCGTCTGACCCGTTGTAATTTTTTCCAGAAAGGGCAACAGACTGGCAGTAATCTTGTCGAAGTATGTCTTGTCATAGCGGACAGCACTTCGCAGTCCATTAATGATCGGGTCATAGGTGTTCATCCGCCCGATGTATATCTCCAGAGCAACCACCCGGGGCTCCCGATCCTTCAAATGATAGGGCGTGTTTTTGGGGTTCAGCTTCTCTTCGATCTGGTCAACATGAAGATGCCAGTCTCTCATTCCCTCTCGATGCAACCAGTGTTCGCAGTATTCGATATACAGCGGCTCAATATTGGTGACGTGCTTCAGCAGGAGGTTGAAGTCAGGTCGTTTCCCCAGATCCACCAGGGCCCGGGCAATAATGTTGATAAACCGCCAGCCAAACTCTTTGAATGCTGCAGAGTTGCCAGAGCTGGCTAGCTGCCCCGCTGTTCGAGTGGCCACCTCAGTAATACGATCAAAGTTGCCAATGGCGTTGTACCGGGCTGAGATTTCCGGATATCCAAGGTGAAAAACATAGAACTCATCCAGGCGCCCGGCTTTCTTCGCTTCACCATACATACGACAGAGAACATCCGCGTCACCTTTAGGATCGATGAAAATCACCACATTGTTGTCTCGATGAATGTCCTGAGTAAGAAGGATCTCGGCCAACCGGGTCTTGCCTACCCGGGTCGTTCCTAAAACCAAAGTGTGTCCAACACGCTCACCAAGAGAGAGGTGGACATTCTCCTCATCCGGCTCAACCGCATGGAGGATCGGTTTCCCCCCAACAGGAGGTAGTGGTCTCAATGGATTTAACCGGTTGTCAGAGGACAGTAACCTGGCAAAATATCGGAGTGCCCCCTCTTCCCACTCCACTTCCTTTCGCCTGGCCCAATAGTAAGCTGGTTTTTGATCGACGTATTTTTTGAAATCAGGCTGCTGTGCATCCCTGAGTCGTTGGGTGTGCGTCTGTGTCCAGCGAAAACCTTTACCAAGAAACAGTTTTTTATGAGATACCGGAATCTTGCGGCTGGTAAGTTCGTACAGAGGCAACCGACGCATATTGTTTTGGTAACGAATAATCTTGCTGCCCTGCCAAAAGCGTACAAGACTCAGCCCCCCAAACAGACACCCTGCCATATACCCAACACTGGGCGTCATCATGATCGTGGAAGGAGCAATAACAGAAATGGCAGCAGCGCCAAGGCTGACAGTGCCGCTGAATAACTCAACCGGCGGCCTCAACAAGGCTTCAATGGGGTATTTACTCACTGGTGGATGCCCTCTGAAGTAATCAGTACCGGGTAGTTCCTCAACCCCCACATCCGGGCTATATCTCCCCCCTGAACGGGGCTCATGCGAAGCCCGGAGAGTGCTTCCAGTCGCTCAAGCTCTGCCGCCGTTCTGATATTCACCGCAATACCCACTGCCCCCATTTTTTTTAAAACTTCCTGATTGGCCTGTAGCCATCGGTAGCTGTCCCGATCAGCCCCCACAATCACCAGTGGGTAAACCATGCCCTGTATTGATTTGGCAATAAACTTTGCAGGCAACGGCCCGGGACTTAATTCAGGCGTTTGCACCGGCAGCATGGCATGACGGGGATCATCGTACTGGATCGGGCGGATATTGGACTGAACATTACCTTTGGCATCCGCCGACTGAACCACCTCAAGGTAAGGCTGGATGCTGACACCTCCGCCGTCATAAACCACCGTCATGGTTCTGACAGCAGCTTCTGCAGGGCTGACCAAGAGGAAGAGTAGCAGTACGGTCATTACCAAAATCACTGGCAGGGTCGTTCGTGAAGTTAATACAGGCACAGTCAAAGGTTTTTCCATTGCTTATAAACTCTTTCGGTGTATGCCAGTGCCCGTTGCCGGTTACCAGGAGAGTGATAACACCCGACGGCCTTCACCCAGTCGCCCCGTCTCTGTTTACACTCAACCAGTATTCTTGCAGCGGTTCGAATATTGATTTGCGGGTCCAGTGCCGACCAGGAATCCTGAAATCGGTGCTTGTGCCAATGCCAATTGATCTGGGTAGCACCGATATCAATATTGCTACGTCCAGCCGCTTTTAGTTGCTTTAGATTGTGCCAGGCCGCTCTTCTTGTCCTGAAAAAACGGGGTTCACCATTCACATTCAAGGTCCAGGGCCAGGGCATGTACTCCCCTGTTGCCAGGGTGGTGCCTGATTCCGTCAAAGCAATGGCATAGAGCAGATAGGGTGGAATACCATGGAAGTACTCAACCTCCCGGTACAACGAGGGTTCTGCAAAGGCGGACCGGCAGATGACAAGAGTAAATACCAGGACACTAAAGGGTAACTTCTTCAGCATTTCCATTGGCATCCATACTGAACAGCTTGGGCTCATCACCATAGGCACCGAGACTAATCATGTCGGAATAGCGTGCCCGGTTCAGTGTCACAAGCCGTTGCTGGACCTTTTCGGGTGGTATCTTGTGCTTTGCAGCCCAGGATCGGATTTCCTGATCACTGGCATTTCGAACGTAAATATCGAGCCTGCCAGCGCCTCCAAGACTTTTCATCAACCTTGGCAATAGTTCATCGCAGCTATCGCAACTCAGATCAGTAAACAGTGCCCATTTGTTTTGTTCAATGGCAGCGCGTCGTGCCTGGTGATCATCAATGAACGACTGGTTATTAATGGCTGGAAGCTCAGGGTAAAGGCGCTTTGCAGCAGCTACCCGGGCACGCTCAAATGCCAGTTCCTTGCTGGTTCTTTCGTATTCCAGTTGCACCCATAGTTCAGCGTACCGGATGCGCTCTTCTTCTGTCTCTGCATGAACACCTAATGCCGTAACTGGATCCAAACCCGGTGACCAGATACCACGGCGCCCAGTCATGATCTCCTCGTAACGTACCCACTCTTTTTCGCTCAGTTTCCAGTGATCGGCTTGTGTTTTCTCTTCTGCAGAAAGCCGATTATTGGTCTGGCCTGTAGAAGATCCAATGTATTGAGTTTGCTCTGCACTGGAACTTGCGGCAAATATATACGGAGAATGGAATAGAACCAGTGCAGTCAGAACGTTAAAGACTGTTTTCAATGATGGCTTTTTCAAAGTTCACCCCTGTATCTGTTCGTACAACACAGGGTAAATCGTTCCTCAGATAAACCCTCTCATCGCCCTTCCCTGTCAGATCTCTATAGCGAATTTCCCGATCCTGGAACTGACAGTCTCGATGCTCAATCATCAACACAATGGCTGGCTGATCCGGTGTTTTATTTGTCTGACACCCCCCAAGCAGCACCGTAGAGATAAAAAGAATTGCGCTGTATTTATTCATTTTTCGTCACACTGATGTAGTCATACGGACCGTTTTCACCCCCTTGGTAAGCATTGCGGTTCTGTCGCTGAAGTTAATTTCAGTCAGCTGCCATCCATCTTTTATTTCACCATGATTCATGAAAACCGTTACACCGTCCGGGGTCTTGAATATGGCCTGAGCAGTTCCAGCCCAGCGGTCGATCGATAGCAGGCGAAAAGTCGGTTTATCATCTGAAAGCGCAGCATTATTTGGCTTAGGTTGAGGTGCAGATCTGGACGCTACAGGCTCCCTTTGAGTAACACGGGCAGTCGCATTCGAATCAATACGATTTACATCCTGTTGCAGCTTACGTACCTGGTGATCAAGCCCTCTGAATTTATCCAGAGAGGTAGTGAGCTGCTTAATCCTGGAGTCGAATTGATCAACATCATTTTTTATTGCGGCCTGGGAATCCATAAGTTTTGCAAGAAGAGATTTTAAGTCTCTACTTTCTTGTGACAGCGCATCATACAGTCTGCGGTTACTTTCAATACCATCAAACTCACCACGAATCGACAACATTTCCTGATGGAGCAGTTGCAGGCCATTGCTGTTGCTGTCCACAGCACTGGTGAGTGTTTGATAAGTTTGTTTCCCATGCTTCAGGGCAACAACAGATACAGAGATTGCAAGTACTCCTACAAGGGACATGCTCGTAAGCAGTACTGCTTTTTTCAACTTCCCTGGGCTTCTATTTGCTTTTTCCTTTTTACTCATTTTTCCCTGCTTCTTGTCCTTGACTTCTTCCTCATCTGACATGTTAAGCAGGCTGTCATTGGGTTGCGAAATAGGAGCCTCATCCAAATTTTGATCAATAACAGATTCTGTCACAAATAGACTTTTATCAACGGCATTACCCATTTTGGCCTCCGAGCATCCTTGTCATTTTTTCGTCAAGCTCAAAGCTAATCAGCCGGTGAACCGGATCCACTACAGGGATAAAGGCCTCACCCGTTAATACGTGAAGAGCGTCAATCAGTTTGATCGGTCCAAGTTTGCGATGAACCTCTGGAATGGGCAGCTTATAAAACTCAGCCAACTTGCTATCAGTAACCTGCGGATCGGCCATGGTATAGCCAGATCGCAATAATAAAAACTCGATGGATTCCCCTATATTGTTTATCTCTCTTGGAATCGTCGTATCGACCACAACCTGCAATGGGCTCTTTTGATGGGCTACACCACTAATGTTAACCAGGCTATAACGCCCCATTCTGGTTTCTTCTGTGAGTTGTGCTGATACTGCAAGAGGCATAAATGCCAGCGCAGCAGTTATGAGTATTTTTTTCACGGCCTGCTCCAGTATCTATTTTTGCCGCTCATTATTATCAGTAACAACCTCCATAGTCATGCAGAAAACCTAAATCATTTTATTTACGATTGTTTTATATTTTTTCCTTGACTTTCAGATACAAAAAAGCCCCGGTGTTCCGAGGCTGTTGTCTATTTATTGTCTACAAGTATCCGGCTTTTTTATCGTGAAAAGGAGGATAAAGTAACCAGTAAAGTTTGACCGTTAACAAATCTCACCTGGCAATGATCTGATACAGCATTCGCTGTTTGAGCCCTATGCAGATCTGGCTCTTACCATGGCGTGCATCCGCACACAAAAGGACTTCCAATTTCCGCTGGAAGTGACGTTGCGTTAATGCCAAAACTGGCTTTCCTGAATTGTTCGTTCAAAACGATTCTGGAAAACCAGCCCTGTTTTTAATCACTGTCAACGATGGCCATCTCTCAGCAGCATCCACCATGGCCGTTACTGCTTGATCAATGTGGTTATCTTCTACCGGTTACAGGGGTTTGTCAAACATACATGTTTCCAAGTCAGTCCTGTAACGCTGTAAAACAGAGATATCGTGGTGCAGTAAGCTGGTTACAGTATTGATATGAATCATTTTTTGCGAGTACATCCGCAGAATGTCTCTTGTTGGCTCAGCTATCGAAACATCAGTCATCAGGGTGTAGAGGGTAAGGTATTTCTGCTGATGACTATTTTTTGCACTGGTTCGCCACCGCAAATAACTGCCTCTGGGCGTATTTTGTATAACGATCCTTACCGGTAGGTTCTGGCAATTCTGTCGGTATTCATGAACAAACTCCTTCATTTCGACCTTTACCTGCTCAAACCGACTAACCAGGTTTGACTGCATCTCATCGATCAGCACTAAACAGTCCTGTGCCCCCTTACCCTTAAAAGGTAAATATAATAGTAAAGGGATCTCATCGCAGTTATCTATTTTTTTCATCCCAAGTTATCTAGCTCTTGAATACCAAATTATCTATTTATTGGCTTTTCTTCAGAATAAAACGGGTGTTTTTTGCTCTATCTGAATGTTTGACAACCATTTTGAGTGGTGCCACTGGCACCATTGGGTGGTGCTACCGGCACCAATCAGCGATTTTGAGTGGTGCCACTGGCACCATTTCATGGCGCGGTCAATTCGACCTGACTTTCCTCGGCCTCCAACCTATCTATATTAACCTCAAGCTCCCCCTCCAATGAATTATCACTGGTTATTTCGACCGGCGATTCTTTGCTCTTATGAAGGTTTGACTGTCTAATGATAGGTGGTGCCAGAGGAGAACGCTTTTCGCCAGTTAAAAACTCTGGCTCTAAATCACCCATTGCCTCAATTGCTCGCCTAGCTGCCGGATTATTTGAAGACATATCATCCCTTGTTACACCAGTGAACCGCCACTTGTCGGTACTATGGAGAATAGATCGAACAAGCTTCTGCGCCTGATAGAGAAACCGGTCAGATGTTTCCCTATCCATTAATGCAACATGCCGTGCCAACATTACTTGCCGTACCAACATATCAAAATCGGAAAGCAGATAGGTTGCAATAAATGCAAGTTTGGAAGCGATCCTTAACTCAATGACTTCTGGATTCTGAGACATACTACTTGTCATTGATAAGCCATCCGGAATACCTGAACTAATTAACTCTTCTACAGCCGTTCTCATTTCCTGCATTTTCGATCTTGAATTAATCAGATCATTGTGCAACTTATAGAAATAATAGTCAGCATAAGGATCATCATTTCGTGTTGACTGTTCAATTAAACGGCTGGCATCTGCAAACCTTGGGAATGAGACAATCGCAGGAAGGTCATCAGTTTTTTTTCTACCAGACCACAATCTCATTGCCAGGTTTGTATGCAATGTGAGTTTTATATCACTCTTAAGTCGTTTATCATTAATTGTGCTTTTTTTGTCATCATGGACAACACTATCACTCCCAAAGCGTGTTATTGGCTTTGCTTTGTTTAATGTGATTTCCATCGTTAGCTCCTACCCTCTTCGAGTTTATTCAATTCAATGCAGCCTGATTTAAACACTTCATTACTGTTTCCTATTTTGTTATATAATGCCCAGATATTAAAAATGGGTTCTCCTGACTGTTCAGCAGTAACAATAAATCTTTCCGCCACATTTAGCCCCCTGTTATTATGCCAACATCGAATTATTTTCTCCTGTATGTTATCTGGCGGTATTCTTATTCTTCCAGGAGAAGTCTTTATATTGTACAGTTTTCTTAATGATGAGCAGTCAGTAGTTGTTAATCCAAATAGCTGATTCATGAGAGCGTATGGGGCTTTTAGTTTCAATGCCTTTTCAATCAATTTCCTTGCCAAGCTATTTTGTACTACCATAATCACTTCCCGACAGAAGCTTTCACAATTAAAGCTTGCCTCATCTGTAATATAAGATGAGGCTTTTTCTTTCAACTCCTCAACCTCTATTGCAGACATCCTTTGGATATACTGTTGATAGTCGATGGTTATTCCTAAAGCGCATATCTCTTTTGTGTTACTGTCTTTTAATAGATCTAGTACGTAGTGGATTATATGTGTCGCTACATTGTGCTTTAGATTTATTAATCTCCTGTTTTCTTTTACCATAACTATGGACACCCCGTTCTAATCTGCTTGATTATGCTTAAAAGTTCAAAAATATTTTGCTGCTCTTCATTTTTTAATTCGGGGTGCGTTAAGTATGCACTCGGAAACATGAACAAATTTATAGGATCGACTCCAACGTTATGCTTAATTACGTTCATGAGACAACGATAGTTATTTACAGCCATGGGGTTTTCCTGTAAACATTTCGATAACCGAGGCATTTCATAAATATTGTGGTTGCTGTTTAATGCTACATCTGGTGTCGCATCAGTTATTCCACTTAATACAAACAAAAATAGCCAAAACGACGCCTCAACTGAATTTGAGTAAGGTTTTTCTGGTATATCAATACTAAAGCCATAACCTACCGACAATTTACAGACATCAGTATTATTAAATGATTCAGTGGCAATCTTATGTGCAATCCTATAAGCCTGATCTCTATAACTCTCCAGGCTACTATCGCTCTTTACTTGACCTTTATTGTTTGCTTTTGCACCTACTTCACTTTTTGAGTCTATCTTAATATTTGCAACGTTCTCTACAGACTGATTAACTGCGTCACGACCGGAAAAAAGAAGATCGGCATTCATTTTAAATAAATACTTCTGCCCTTTTTCTAGTCCATTTATGTATTTGGAGTTTACTATTGCTTTTTTTAGATCTGAGAATGACAACTCTTCTGCATCTACATCTTCGAGTGCGCCAAAAAAAATAGCATCTGAGATATGTTCGGAAACTACTTGTGCATCAAATAATTTTTTCAGCTCATTGTGTAATGTTCTGATTTTTTTTATTGCTGAGCAACCCAGGCCAGCTTTAAGTGCTGCCGGGATGTATTGCATCAGAGTATTATCTGCATACTCCATAATTGATATGGTGGTGTAATGAATATCTATACCAGTATTTTTTAACTTTGCTGATAACGTTCGATAGCTATCTCCTGGTTCCCTGATCTTGTCAATGATCTTTGATATAAACAGAGACCTTTCAATGAATGTATTTCCACCACGAGTCGCATTTTCAGAGTAGTGGTTTACGAGCATATCCAGTTCGGACATTTTGCTGACCAGTACACATTTTATACGATAAAACCTTTCCTCTTTTGTTTCAGCATACAACTCTTTCAGCACCTCTAACCTGGTGTTCCCACCTTTTGCAACAATGTAGCTGGAATTTTGGCTTGAACTTTTTGTTAATACTAGAGGGTTGATCAATCCATTGGCTCTAATTGAGTTCTTTAACTCATCTTTTGCAGGGTTTTGAGCAAGCCGAACATTTTCCTTAAAGCATACAATTTGATCAAGAGTTACCTCTATAATGTGAGTGGGTAATTTTTCATCACCTATGTATGCTTTTTGAGTTTCTTGCCTTTTCATTGTACTAAATTTGTCGTTTATGTTATTTATAGTTATCCTAAGTTATCTAGAACCATGGTATCATTGATCAAAGTCAATAAGGTTTTGTGATCAGTTTCACTTTTCTTTTCTTTTCGGGTATTCGAAAAAGGCAGCACTATCCTGACCTCGAACAAGAGCTTCTCAGACTGGGGTGAAATCTTCGGAGACCAGGTGATCGCTACTGCCATACTGGACAGGCTGTTACATCACGCCACGACCATCAACATCAAAGGCGAGAGCTACCGACTCAAGGAAAAACGCAAAGCAGGCCTTCTAAAGAACAAACCCGCCAAAGGAGACAACTGACCCAACAGAGAACTTAACCGGTGATAACCGGTCAAACGATTATTGATGAAAACCGGACATCTCAAACTGATGAAAAAGGGACATTTCAAATTGGTGGTAACACTGTTCGCTATCCATCGCCACCCAAACCCAAAAGGTCGCACAGCTGCATATTCTGTCCTCCCCTGAACACCTATGCTGGTAACCGGTAACCACCGGTTCTGGTGTCTCTTGAACACTTCTTCGTGTTTTCCTTAATAGGTGTTCAACCTGACCAGAATGTGCACCGATCATGGACAGCACCGCAAGCACACGTCCATGACTGAACATTGAGCGCCATTTCCTAATGCTTAAAAACTCTCTTTTTTGGATTTTCTATTTTCTCTGGACACAACACACGAATTTGTAAATGCTGTTCCTTGTTGATTTGGGAGGCCGCTGTGGATACAAGAAAATATAGGGATGAATGTGTAAGACAGCTGTTTCGGCTCAAGCTTCCTAAGTATGCTGAGCCGCTAAATAAATTCTTCGACCATTATAAAGGGCTCGAAATGTTTATTGAGCCAGAACGCGTACCAGAAGTGGAACTTGCAAAAATACTTAAATCCAGAGATGAACTGAATTACATTTCTCTTAGTCATATTTTGAACGATATATACATCTCAACTATTCGTGTGTGCTCAAACAACTTTCAGAATGCCTGGAATCCTTATGAATGTACATTTGATGAGTTTTTAGACAAGTACAAATACGTTCGAATATGGGATGAGGGAACCCCTTCACACTTGCTTGAAACACTACTGGTGATGTACAGTGATTGATCTATTTAGTCGAAAAAAAAAACTTCTAACCTTCCCCCTGGATGGCATTTAGCGCAATCCAATGGCCAACATCTTTCCTTACCACACAGGCAAATCTTGCTTAAAAAGGTCAAGAAAGAACTGAGTGTTACCGAACAGGTATGGAAAGACTGTTACGAGACTCTATTTCAAAACTGGGCAGATATTGTTCAGTCTCTTCCTGCGTCAGAAGCCCACCACCATTCATTTGATGGGGGGTTTTTAGATCACTCTCTTGAATGCTGTTTGAATGCTCTTAGACTGAGGAGAGGTTACGTCCTACCACCCAATGAGCCCCCTGAAAGTAATTCACTGAAAGCAGAGCGATATACATACGCAACTTGTGTATGCAGTCTGCTTCATGATTGCGGCAAACTATTTACTGATCTCGATATAGTAAGCGGAACTCCTGATGAGTATAGCCTGTGGGCACCATGGCTAGGCCCTATCAAGCCAGGAAATGCCTACGCCTTCAAGTTCCGTCTTGGGCGAAAACATAATCAGCATGAGTGGGCTGGATCGGCTCTATTATCTATAGTAGTCCCAGATATTGGCCTGAAGTGGTTGCTTGAAGATAAAACATTGCTGACATATTTGTTTGCTCAAATGAGCGGGAAAGGTTCACTGTCCGGAGCTATAGGTGAAATAGTCAGAAAAGCCGACAAGGCATCTGTGAGCAAATCCCTTGGCGCAACTTCCCTGGTGTCACCATTAGAAGAATTAGCCTCCCCTCTCGCAAACAAATCGGTAGGTCTTCATGAGCAATTAATTATGGCTATCCGATTCCTATTCCACGAGGGCCGACTCACCGTAAACAAACCAGGTGCTGCAGGCTGGATTAAAAATGGCAGTGCTTGGTTGGTGTCTAAAGCGACTGTTGAGGCTGCCACCACACATCTGTTTAGTGAGGGTATCCGTTCGGTCCCAAAAAATGTTGCCCGGGTTTTTGATATCCTAATGGAACATGATCTTGTTGAGAAAACCCCAGATGGTAAGGCTGTATGGAAGTGCAAGGTTCATGATGAAAGTCGGGACTGGTTCCAAGAACTGACAATGCTAAAGTTCAAACTTAATACTATCTGGCCAAATGAGTGCCCGCCAGATTTTAATGGTTCGGTCACCCCTATTATTTCAGTTACTCCTCACGGTCAGCGCCAAGATCGTATCAAAAATAAAAAAAGGAAAGAAGATACGGCTTGCGTTGAGATTCAGTATCCTCTTCCAATCAACAGCGATAATGGTAGTCATCAATTGGAAATGGATGATCAAACCCAGAAAATTGAATCAACAAAAAAAATAGAGAAAACCCGGATAGGGAGTGAGTTTTTAGAGTGGGTTGTATCTGGTGTAGCTGATCGATCAATCAAGATTAATGAACCAAAAGCCCATGTTCATGTTGTTGATGGGAAAGTGCTCTTGGTAAGCCCAGCTATATTTCAGCGCTATGTCAGGAACCCTACTATCCAGGTGAAGCTGTCTCTAGTTGATGGACAAGGGGTAAAAAATGATAAAAAGGTACAAAAAGAGTTTCAGAAATTATTTATTCATGAAAAAACCCTATCAGGCAAAAATCTAACCAGATGTGAAGTGAAAGGGCCGAGAAAGACATCCATAGTTACTGGCTATCTGGTTACTGACCCTGTAAGTATATTTGGTGATGGCCCTATACCCAGTGACAACCCACACCTTAAAATAGTAGTCTAATGCTTGCGATTTCACCCTGAAATAACCAGATAAAATCTCCTGAAACCCTTGTAAATAAAGGGCTTCAGAGGTTTTCTTGGTGTTGCGAAAGATGGAGCAAAACCGTGTTTATTTTAAGAGGTTTAGATCTCATTCAGCTTCTATTTCATAATGTTTCTCCAAAACATCAGAAATTGCCTCATCTATCTCTTTTCTGACGTCAGCTTCCAACCTATTAAACTCATAATGAATTTTGCTACCTTTTACCCGCTTGCGAGCATATTTGTCCTTCTCAACAAAATGCAATAAAGGGTGTGCCACAAACTCCCTGACTTTGCTTTTTTTAAACAGCTCATTGAACTCAGACTGAAAGAGAGTCATAACCAGCACTTTTTCTTCATCCTTCTTTAGCTTACTTTTTACCTTAGTAAGTTTCTTTGTTTTATTTTCAGTTACGTTCTTGATAAGAGCATTGAGAGGCATTTTCTTTTCTTTAAGCGCCTCACTGATCTTTAGTAAGGATTTATAATCCGAGTGAGTCAGCTCATTCGGATCTGAAAAAATAGTTATAATCTCTACCGGGACTCTTGCGGCTGTTAAAGCCCTATTGACTTTTGCAACAGACAAACCGTGTATTTTGGCAATTTCAGCTTGCTTGTCCCCTGCTTCCCAGAGGGGAAGTAAAGAGACTCCAAGGTCTCTGATAGTATGTTCTCTTGCTGTCTGAATTTCTTTCGAAATAGCTTTTGCGTCTTCTTGGGATATTTTACTGCCCTTTTCAGCTAACAAAAGGTCAAGACCTACTCCAGCCTGAAGGGCTGCTAGACGACGCCTAGATCCATCAAGAATTTCAATATGTTTACCATTATTGGAATATTTCCCAATGACCGGAAACCATTGATGAGTAGATATTGATTTTGTTATATCAGCTACAGACTCTACTGTCAGAGTTTCCTGATCACGACAATTGATTGATGTATTGACAGTTGTAAGAGTCTCAACCTGACCAGCATCAACATGAAACGCAGTGAAAATAATAGTTTCACCATTGGACAGTACGATCTCCCGCTCACCAAGATCTGGAGCCTGATTTTTAAATTGTCTACCAATGGCCATCACTTATTCTCCTCGTTAAGATCAGAGCGAATAAACTCTATCCGTTCAAATAGCGCCTTCGATACAGAAAAAACAGACTCTCTGGCTTTCTTTAAAGCATCTTTCGACCCGTCATAATTTGCTGGTGAAATCGTTATAACAGTATCGAATGTTTCTCCACATCTCTCCATAGCATCGAGGCGGGGTAGGGCGGCATCTAGCATATCGCCACCAAACACCTCTTTTGCTTGGCCATGTGCAACCTGCTGATCTTTTTTATTCGCCAGCTTGGTCATCATCGCAACATTTGTGTGGTAGCGAACTTCTGACCCAGTTTCCTCTATCATTTCAACAATATCTGGAAGCCTCGATAAATATCTCAGAGTTGAATGAAAATCTACCTGAGCAGGTGCAATTGGGGTGACCATCATATCGGCTGCAACTACACACTGCTTAAGAAGAGCATCCAAATGGGGGCCCGTATCTAAAAAAATGAAGTCATAGTCTTTCTCAATTTTCCTGATAAGACATTCCTTTAAAGCATCATTCGGCCGGATATTTGGTAAGTGCTCTTTACACAGAGAATCCCACATTGCAGCAGTAAAGCCATCATCTATAGATGCTGGCAGAACATCTACGCCTGGCACCTGGGTTTTGATAATGAAATCATTTTTTATTTCTTCTGCAGGTAAGTCTTGGAGAATGGCTTGAACCGCAGTGTTCTCAACTAAACCCACAGCATGTTGATGAGATAAAAACATCGTTGCCGACGCCTGGGGGTCAAGGTCAACAACCAATATTCGAAGATCTTCTTTCAAGAGCCTGGGGTGCGTCCGCATACCATGTGCAATAGAAACAGTCGATACTGTCTTGGAGATCCCGCCTTTCAAGTTCCCTATAAACACCACCCATGCTTTTTCATACTTATTCCGAAGTTTTGGCTCCTCTCGAAATGAATAAAAAGCAGCAACATCCTCGATAGTCAACTTGTATGGCCTGGTGGCTTTGTTTTCATCTCGATTCAATGTGATGCCACTTTCTTGCATAGCATTGAGTGTTAGTTGAGCGACCCTCTTGGATATCCCCAACTCGCTAGTAAGCTCCCCCTTCGAGTACGTTTTATAGTAACCACTAGCGCCTAGTTCTTTTTTTTGCCCCTCAATATGGCGTCCCATGTCTTTAAGCATCCGTTCTGACCTTCTCTTCAGTCGTCCCATCTGGCTTCGAGCATCTGGTTTCATGTTTAGCCCCACTGTTTCAAAGAAGATTGCCTAAGGTTCCGGTTTTTCCAATTCTAACCATAAAACCGGCACCCAATCCAGTAAATCGGCACTGGAATCGATTTGGATAGTTACAATGTTGATGCACTACTACAAAAAGGGTTCAGCCATGAATTAGCCGGTTTTTTATACCAGTCAGTCACATAACACTTGAGAATAGGGTAGGGCGGTTACCCCCTTTTGGTCACCTTACAAGCACTATTTGCACGATCATCTCAGCTCTTTTGTTATTTTTTGCACAGAAATTTCCCCTTCATATCGCTTTAGCTAAATATGGGCAATTGCTCTTATCTTTCAGTGTTGAATATGCTCCCAACAGTCACCTTTACCCCCCAACGGTCACCTTTACCCCCCCAACGGTCACCTTTACCCCCCAACGGTCACCTTTACCCCCCCAACGGTCACCTTTACCCCCCAACGGTCACCTTTACCCCCCAACGGTCACCTTTACCCCCCAACGGTCACCTTTACCCCCCAGCGGTCACCTTTACCCCCCAACGGTCACCTTCGCCCCCCAGCGGTCACCTTTACCCCCCAACGGTCACCTTTACCCCCCAACGGTCACCTTTACCCCCCAACGGTCACCTTTACCCCCCGGTGGTCACCCTTTACCCCCCGGTGGTCACCCTTTACCCCCCGGTGGTCACCCTTTACCCCCCGGTGGTCACCCTTTACCCCCCGGTGGTCACCCTT
>NZ_JBLYZI010000065.1:0-32509 GCF_057680865.1 Endozoicomonas sp. Z74 | reverse complement strand
AAGAACGCCAATGGAAACTCTGATAGATGGCAAAGAGATCTGGAAGGAAAAATTTGTAGCCTGAATTTGACCTGACAGACACCCTCTGAAAAATCGGTGACTGTCAGATCAGGTCTGAACTACTACATCTTACCCGATTTAGGTGCGTAGTTGAAATTTTTCACTTTCTTTTTTGTGAAGTAACCTACATGCCAGCTCTGATCCTTTCCATTTGGTTGCAAAAGCGTCTGAAATTATAAGCCATTCACCATTATTGCCAGAACCATGATTAGCTCCCATACATGAACATTCACAAATATGACCTGTTGCATTTAAACATGAAGGAGAGCATTTCTCCTGTTCATTATATGGCTGAATAACGTAAACCCGATGAAATTCGCCAAGTATTCTTTCGATTAGTTCATTGAACCATGATTTTGGAGTTTCCCAGCATTTATACTGATCTTTCCAGAATGGTTTATATCTTTTCCCCTCTGAAAGCCATTCAAAATTGCCTACTCTTTGTGGAAGCTTTACATATAACGGGTAACCCTTTCCTTTACGACAAACTACTGCAATATTTTTTTGCCTCCAAACTTCTTTGATTTTTTTATTATCAGATATTTCCATTCTTTTAATCTACATAATCCCAAATAGCATCAGAAAGTCATTCTATATATTTCTTCTGTAATTTCTTGAATTTAGTATAAGCACCTAGCGCCGCAATAACCGGCTTGGTAAACCTGTCACTTTTTGTGCGGCTTTTGCACAAAAAGTGACAGGTTTACCAAGTCCGTGTTGATTGCCTTGTTGATATGACTCCCGCGGTCAAGCAGGTAGTTTGAACTTGATCATTAACTCGTTAAAGAATCTGTTCTGAGACTGGAACCTGAAACAACGACGGCTGGCAAGCTGATATGCGTGGGCTGGGTACCACTTTTCATGTATCCGTCGTGTGAGCCTGCCTCTCTCTAGGAGCGAGGGCTCGACAGTTTCCTGCCTTACCTCCTAACAAGGTCGAGGACTGCTCACCGGCCGGGGCTGCAGCTTCAGAACAGGTAAACCTCCAAAATTAAACAGAACTTAAACAGCTTTCACGCTCAGGCATTGGTTGGTTTTACTTCCTCAAGCCCTTTATTGACGATTTCCCACATAAAGGCTGAGAGCTCTCTGGCAATCGCCACCACCACAATGTTCTTGTTTTTAAACCTCGCCACCAGAGTTCGATAACGCTTACATAGCCGGAGCTGGGCTTTCCAGGCAATTTCCCTGACCGGCTTGGGAAGATCTTCTTGCCTCAGCATCAGATCCCGTGTCAGTTTTTCCGGGTGTCGATAACTCCAGGCAGATTCCACCAGGGCCTTTCGCGCATGGGTATTGCCGCACTTGGTGATGCTGCCCTGTCGTCTTTTGCCACCACTGGAATTTTCTGATGGTACCAGCCCCAGCCATGAGAACAGTTGAGATGGATTCGCAAACCGTTTGAAATCAATCACTTCAGCGACCATGGTCATGGCGGTTATCCGGCGAACGCCTTTTAAGGACTGAAGCGCCTGGACAATTGGATAACGACTCCATTTTGGCAGGTAATCATCAATCTGCTTTTCCATATACTCTAGTTGGTTTTGTCGGTCTTCAACCGCATCCATGTATTGCTTCAGCACTACATTCTGCGCTGTGGTGGCAAACATGCGTTCTGATAACCAGTGCCAGTGCTGGCGGCTCCATCGTTTGCCGTGATAAACCTGATCGTGCCTTAACAGAAAACTATTCAACCGTTGTTTAGCGGATTTCAGGTCATTGACCATATCCGTTCGGGCCCTGATAAGATCCCGCATGGACTCATCTTCTTCACTGGGCACATAGACCTGGGTCAGATTGGCATTTTTCAGAGCGGTGGCCAGAGTTCGGGCATCCCGTCGATCGGTTTTAATCTTGTCTTTTGGCAACCGGGAGGGTGCTGCAACAATGCATTGAAACCCTTTGGCGCAAAGGTACCGATAAAGCCAATAGCCACAGGGCCCAGCCTCATAGGCAAAAAAGAGGTTTGAAGCTTTGCTTTGAAGCCTACGTATCATCCGGTCATGCTCTTTATAAAAAAGCCGCGGTGCAGGGTACCGATGGTACCAAAATCCTGGACGACATCTTCACGGTCACCACCCATATAGGCGACGGCAATGGACTGTTTGTGAGTATCCATACCGACGAAAAGGGTGCTATCTTTACTCATCGCTGGCTGCGGTTCCGGCTCCTGCTTCACTCTACCTCCTGCATCCATGCAGTCGTCCTATCATTTTTCAGGCGTGCCTGATGCGGCTCTGGTAAAAACTGGCCAGCGTTTTATTCGGAGGCCAGTTTTTATCGCTCAGCGGGAGTCATTGTGTCTAGGCCATTACACCCGATTAAATGGGACTTTTTCATTCCATTGCCCTCTGAATTTATCACGCCACTCGAGTCCAATTGAATCAAACCACTCGATAGTGGCGTTTACACTATCCTCTGAAACCTCAAAGTTCTCTATATGATCTTTAATCATTTCGTCTGAGATGGTTAGTTTATCGAGATACTCATCAAATGAATTAGCCACTACAACTAGAGAATCTTCTTGGCGTAAACCTGTCCATTCAGGAAGCCCTTGCACGAATGCAACGACTTTGCATCCTTCTCTCATATCAAGATAAAGCATGCTCGAGCCACCATCTCTTGCGATTGGGATAACTCCTGTTTCAGGGAATCTATCTTGTTTTCTGGCCTGCCTTAATTCAAAAGGATTGCACTCCCAATCATCATCATTACTTGCCCTGTATAGACTAGAGAAACATAAATATTCTGACTCTTCGTTCTCAAAATCGATCAAAATATCATATTCGAGATAGCCTCCATTACATGATTTCAGGAACTCCTTATAATCATTTGGAAGACTAATTCCCAACTCATTTTCAATAGATATTATCTCAGCATCAGTAGCCTGCTGATTAGTATCTTCAATGAGTAAGTTTCTATATTTCATGGAACGATATCCGTGTTCTTTAGGGCCTAACGCCGCGCTAAAACGCGCCAGCTTTATCGGGGCAAGATCACGTTTTTGAGCGCCTTGTTAAGTGCGGCCTCTTGGTAAGAACCACTATAAATCAGAAGGCTTAGTATCATACCTTGGATAAGCACTGACACCTGATCCAAGGTGTAGTCAATAGCATGATCAATATGAGGCCCAATGAAAAAGCACACTGGGAATATCAATATGGTTGAGTAGATATAAGCTTTCCGTGCCCAGACCTTAATCGCTAGAAGCCCAATCATGGATACTAAATTAACGAGCGCTATGACCAGTAAAACAATTAGAGCGATTAATTCCATTATCGCTGGAATGGCCTCAGCATCCATGGCTAAATATTCTTGAAGCTCTACCGGAAGAAGAGCTTCCGTAAAAAACATTGCAACAATAGTGATCGCTATAAAAGCTAGCTCCAGCTTCACCAAATTCCTTATTGTATCGACCAACTTTCAGTTACTCCTATAAACACTTAACAGTGGTTTATGCGGCCTAGACTCGCATAACACGCTATCTGCGGAGAGCCGATAGCATTAAAAAAACTTTGTGTTCAATAGATTGCAAAGTTACTTATGGTTTCGATTATTTATCAACCAGTTCGCCTTTGCCATTTTGTGTATCATTCGCTGAAACAACAGAACCTTATTAAAAGGGTGTTGTTCACTATTAAAAACAATGACTTAAGATCAGGTTTGAGAATAGTGCATACACGAACTGTTTTCATTCAAATAGCTGCATAAATACCAGTATTTTGGATAACAAGTCGTATGCGGTTACAGTAACAGTTCCGGCTCGCTATGAGAACGGGCAATTATTCCCTTGAAACTGAACGACCCTACTGGGGCTGGGTGAGGCATTACATTCGCTTCCACAAAATTCGCCACCCTGGCACTAAGGGGGCGCGATGAAATAGCACAGTTTCTGACCTGGCTGATTGTTAAGCGACATGTGGCTATGAACTATGAACAGTTCTGGAACTGTCTGGGCATGCGAATGTGAACACAACCATGATATACACACACGTTCTGAACCGGGCAGGAGCATCTGGATGTACAGAAGTCCGAATCACATTACACGTGTCGATACCTCAATCGTTACCCTTGTGAATTGGGATTATATACGACCCCCGATTCGCTGGTCGCACACACGCTACCGCCGATCCCGGCCATTTCAGGAATCATCAGGCTCTTAAGGCTCTATGCAAGATAAAACTGCAACCATAAGGGGTATGCAGTGTGAAACACTACCATCGTCCAACATTACTTTACATTGTCCAGTATGACTACTTCCATGCTATGCATCCTGGTGTACCTGTCCAGAAGCCAGGTTGAGGTCAAGGATCATGAAATCGTTGTCCTGAGTCGGTACACGACCAAGGTGATTCGTAAGAGCTGCAACATCGAAGTAGAGGAACTGACCGGCACTCTGGAAATCCTGACCGATGTCTTTTTTAAAGGATAGGATGAAACTGAATCCAGTGAATCAAATGGACACTTTGTGGAGGCATTCAGGAAAACAGAAAGAAAAGAAAATTGAACTTGAGGGAAAAACAGAAGGTTAGCAAATGGGTATGGCGGTGAGGGAGGGATTCGAACCCTCGATACGCGTTAACGTATACACACTTTCCAGGCGTGCTCCTTCAGCCACTCGGACACCTCACCTAACCTGTTCCCAGGCAGCCTGGAACGGCGGCTACTTTATACAATTTATTTTTTATTGGCAATGGGGTTTCCGGACTGGGGACTACCGGACAAGCCTCTTATGCAAAGAGCAAAAGTGCTTGCCGCTGAAATTGGGTAAATCACCTATTGTTGCCCATCCTGGGCGCTGGTCTAATGATTCGGTTATTTCCCACTGGCTCTTATCTGAACTGTCTGCATGGCCCAAACCTCCAATATAGTGACTTTGCCACAGTGTCTGCAGGACTCACCTTCGCCAGTGGAGGACTTTTCTGAAGGTCAGGGCGCTTCTCCCGGCATACCGGAAGACCAGAACTGGTCTGATTATGACTGCCATATAAGGCATCAGGTCTATCAGTGTGATATATATTGCTGGCTGGCGCTGGGTGCGGTTAAGCCATCCAGAAAGCAGGCCGGTGTTCCGCGTTACTTCCTTTATAGCGAATACCGCGACGGCAGTGGTGCCAGTCGATACGTTTCAGACACGTTTGATACTCTGGAAGAGGCCCGGCTGTTTCAGCGGGAAGGTGTCTGTCGTCGAATTTTGCCGGATATCAGCCCTCACCGGACAATGGCAAAACGTATACCCGTTGGAGAACGCCGGGAAGCGAACAGTGCCATTTTACAGGAAACTAACTGACAAACGGGAGTCGTCGTGGGTAACAATAATACTCAGTCAGGCCTGCTACTGGCACTGGGAGCCTTTGGTCTCTGGGGGCTGATACCGATCTATTTCAAACTGCTTGAATCGGTTTCTCCCCTGGAAGTTCTGGGGCACAGGGTGCTCTGGTCCTCGGTTTTGCTGGTGGCCTTTCTGGCGATTCGGGGCAGGCTGGGTGAACTCCGACAATTGTTTCTCTCGCCTAGAACTCTAGGGTTTCTTCTGCTTTCATCCCTTCTGATTGCCGCCAACTGGCTGTGTTTTATCTGGGGTGTCACCAATGGACGCATTCTGGAAACCAGTCTTGGGTATTATATTAATCCGTTGATGAATGTGCTGTTTGGGGCTCTGTTTCTGGGGGAGCGACTCCGCCGGTTTCAGGCCGTAGCCGTTTGTCTTGCAGCGGTGGCAGTGGCTTACCAGATTGCGTTGCTGGGTGCGGTTCCATGGATCGCCTTTGTGCTGGCCATGTGTTTTGCTTTTTATGGGCTCATCCGGAAAACCCTGGGCGTCAATGCAACAGCGGGCCTTGCGGTGGAAACTCTGCTGCTGCTTCCCGGGGTTGTGGGGTACTTCCTCTGGCTGTTATCCCGGGGCGAGCTGATGTTTTCCCAGGCAGAGGCGGGCACCGGGTTGCTATTGATGCTGGCTGGGGTGATTACTACGGTGCCGTTGGTCTTCTTTAATATGGCCGCTCAGAAGCTGACCCTGACAACCATTGGTATAATGCAATACTTGGCGCCGTCTATTTCACTGGTGGTGGGGGTGGTCATTTATAACGAGCCCCTGGGCCATGTTCAAATGGTGACCTTTGGGCTGATCTGGATCGCTCTGGTGATCTTTACGCTGGACGGCATTGCGCGTCAGAAGCGTCAGTTGAAACGCCTGGGCAAGTCCAGTCAGGGGAAAGGGGAGTCAGTACCGCCTGTCAGTTCCACAGCCCGGACAAAAGCTGTCTAGGAGGGTTCACCGCTTCTGAATGGAGGTTTTTGAACGAACCTGCTTCAGGGGCATCGACAGGGCCTCCTCCCGGGGGAGTACCTTATAGAGTCGCCGGTAATATTCAATCTCAAGCTCTCTGATACTGGCCGGCAGAGAGGCTATCCCCATTTGCCTCAGATAGGCTTCCATGCTGCTGTGCGAGGGTTTACTCATCAAGAAGCTCCTGAAGGCTCCAGTGTTGTTTTTCTTGTGCTCTGTTGCATTCTGTTATACGAAGAGGCGAGCGGTCATTTGCGAGAAAAGTGTGTCGGCAGGGTTGCCCGATTCCTTGAGCCTCTTTGCGACGTCTCTCGCCAGCTCTCTCAGAGCGTATTCCTGAAGATATGCAGATGTTGTGCCAAAAATCTGGCGGTAGGTCTTCGGCCGCTGTTTTGCACTTTATGGAAGCTTTTTCTTTTCGTCCTTTTTATCAGTATCCTGTGGTCTGTTTGAAGCCGGTGCGTGGAAGAACTCCGTCGCCCTTAATAGGTTTGTATGTCTCTGAAGCGCACTGTCCTTGACCGGTTTCTGGTAGTGGTCCGGAGAAGTGTTACGGCAATTGGTGGGTATTTTTTATCACTGGTAACACTTTCGAGCAGTAAACTCTCATCTGTGGTGTGCTCGTTGAGAAGAGCGCTTATCCCCAGTACTTTCTGATGCTTCCTGATGTTTCCGGGGGAATGATCATGTACTCGTTTTACAGTAAAGACCAGGCCGTAAGCCTCAATTATGCGGGAAAACCAGTGTGGCATGGCCTGACCGCGGTGGTGCGGCTGGATGATGGCAGTGAGCATGGGTTGCAATGGTCAGAGCAGGAAGAAAGGACTGTTCTGGAAGCGGTTCTTGAGGATCGTCTCAGGATTCGTTTTTCCCTGGAAGAGGTTCAGGGACATCTGCTGATTTCCCTAGAGGCGGAGCTGACCACGGGAGTCAGCTGGCCATGGTGCGGCTGGGATCCGGATCAGGCCATCAGGCTGAAAATAGGAAGCCTGGGGGATCTGCAGGGGCTGTGTGCTCATTATCTGTATAACAGCTGGTGGACAAGGCCGCATTTTGACCAGGATCTGACTCGCCTTCCGGAAAAAACACAGTCTCTGTTGTATAAAGACGATCATCAGCTTCAGCACTGCCTGGTGTATTGCGATGAGGCGCTTAGAAGCTTTCTTCAGGGAGGGGAGAATGGGCTTGAGTTATTGATTGCTCCGGGCAAATCCGGAGTCCGGTGTTTTTCCGGCCTGGTGGCTCTGCTGGGGGCAGGAGAAAAGCCGTACCCACTGATCGAAAAAAATGTCCGGTTGGGTCGTGGTCGCCAGCCTTTTGCTAACCGGCAGAGAGGCCGTCGCCGTATGCCGGAGATGTTTGATTATCTGGGGTGGTGCAGCTGGGATGCCTGCTACCTGGATGTGGATGAAGCGGCTGTATTGGGTAAAGCTGCAGAGTTTCGGGAGAAGGGAGTGCCGGTTCGCTGGATGCTGGTGGATGATGGCTGGTCGGAAGAATGCAATAGAAGACTGGTGTCCTTCAGGGAAGACCGAAAGAAATTTCCCGGTGGGTTCAGGGGTTTAAAAGAAGCCCTTGAGCAGGACTTTGGAGTTCACTGGCTGGGGGCCTGGCATGCACTGACCGGCCACTGGGAGGGCGTTGACGCCCACGGAGAGCTGGCTGAAATGTGTGATGCGCTGGATTCTGAGCGGATGCTGCCGCCGGTGGATGCCGGCCATGCTTTTGTTTTCTGGGATCAGTGGCACGACTACCTGGCCCGGCAGGGCGTTGACTTTATTAAAGTGGATGTTCAAAGCAATCTTGCCAATCATTATCGCCATCGGGCGTTTCCAGGAAAAGTCGCCAGGGTCGTCCATCATGCTCTGGAGGCTTCAGCAGCCCTTCATTTTCAGGGGCGCCTTATCAATTGTATGGGGATGGCGGTTGATCAGTTGTGGCATCGTCCTGTATCGGCTCTGGCAAGAAACAGCGATGACTTTTTTCCAAAGAACCCCGGGAATATCCGGGAGCATGCTCTGCAGAATGCCTATAACGCGGTATATCACGATGCTTTTTTCCAGGGCGACTGGGATATGTGGTGGACAATGCACGAGGATGCCGATGCCCATGCTTTGTTGCGAGCGGTGAGTGGTGGGCCCATCTATACCAGTGATCCGCTGGGTAAAACCGATGCCGGGCGGTTAATGAGGCTGGTATTTAATGATGGTCGGGTGGTTCGTTGTGACGGGCAGGGCAAGGTGACCGAAGATGGGCTGTTTGAAAACCCCCTGGAGTCCGGCAGGTTGTTGAAAATTGCAAACCGGGTTGGAGACGTTGAGGTTCTGGCGCTGTTCAATATCAATGAGCACCAACAGCGGATCGCTGAACAGGTTGGTCTGGGTATAGAAACTGACTTGCAGGGGCAGAGTGTCGTATACAGGGGGAGTCAGCAGCGGTGTTTTCCTGCCAGGGAGCTTCCAGTTATTGAGCTGGGGGCGGGCGAATCGGAGTGCCTGCTCTTCTACCCGGATGAAGCGCTTGTCTGTCTTGGGTTGGGTGACAAAGTGCTTCCGGTGTGCGCTGTTCTGGATCAGAGGGTCTACTGGGAAGGAAGCACTGTTCGACTGGAGGCAAGGCTCAGGCAGGGGGGGAGTTTGCTGATATACAGCCAGTATCCACTGTTAAGTATCCGGGTTAATGCTCAGGATCGCTCCTGGCGGCAGGAGGGGCGGTTGTCCATCGTCGACTGCAGTGAATGGGAGGATGAAGTTTCGGTGGAATGCATCGCTGATGTGTCGTGAAGTTGGCATGAACTATTCACCATTTTCCCTCACCCCGGCCCTCTCCCAGAGGGAGAGAGGGTTGGGTTCGCAAAAAAAGCCCTTTGAGGGCGTCAACTTAGTTGTGAAGATGATCCGCGGCGTACAGGGTGTTTTCCAGAAGGGTTGCCACGGTCATCGGGCCAACGCCGCCGGGAACCGGGGTGATCCATGAGGCTTTTTGCCGGGCGGTTTCAAACTCCACATCCCCCACCAGGCGGCCGTCGTTCATCCGGTTGATGCCGATATCGATCACCACGGCACCGGGCTTGATCCACTCTCCTTTAATCAGTCCGGGTTTGCCTACGCCGACCACCAGAATATCGGCACGGCTGACCTCGGTTGCCAGATCTTCCGTAAAGCGATGGGTGGTTGTGGTGGTACAGCCTGCCAGTAACAATTCCATGGTCATTGGTCGGCCAACAATATTGGAAGCGCCGACAATTACCGCATTTTTTCCGCGAATCGGCTGGCCAGTGCTTTCCAGTAATGTCATTACGCCTTTTGGAGTGCAGGGTCTCAGCAGAGGGATTCGTTGCACCAGGCGACCAATGTTGTAGGGGTGAAAACCATCGACGTCTTTATCAGGGCGGATGCGTTCAATCACCAGGTCGCTGTTGATGTGTTCCGGAAGGGGGAGTTGAACCAGGATTCCGTCAATTTCCGGATCCTCGTTCAGAGTGTCAATCAGTTCCAGCAGGTGCTGTTCGCTGGTGGTGGCAGGAAGGTCGTGGGAGACGGACTTGAAGCCGACCCGCTCACAGTCTTTTCTCTTCTTGCCAACATAGACCTGTGAAGCCGGGTCGCTGCCAATCAGGATGACAGCCAGTCCCGGGGCCCGAAGTCCCCGGGCGGTTCTGGATTCGACCTGTTCTGCAATTGACTGGGTGAGCTGAAGGGCGATGGCCTTGCCATCGATAATTCTCGCTGTCATAGGTGCTTTAGCCTGTTACTGGCATTCGGGATGATCCACAAGCGAGCTATTTTACTACGAAAATGCCCTGATATCCCGTTCAGAGTCTGCTGGAGGCAGGTTGTGTCTGTGGTTTTCATTAAAAACGGGGTGTGCGATGGCTAGAAATGGCTGGCTCACCTCCTTTTGCAGGCCTTTAAAGGGGCCGGTTTTTTAATTGTCAGTTACCGTCCTGTGTATCGCTGTAGTTCAAACGGTTTTTGTTCAATTGAGTTGGCATCCATCATTTATGGATGCCTCTTCCTGATTTGGGGTAGTGGTATTCTCTGAGACAGATTGTTATTCTGGATTAAGCGTGACGGGAAGCGCGTCATGGCAGTTTGAAAAGTTGGCATGAGGCGTTGACGACTGACCCTCATATCAGTAGTATTCGTCGCCGTTGTCCAGCGGGATGCAGTGTTGTCCGGGCGGTTGGTCGGAAGGTCATCTGCTCTGTATGCGAGGCAGCATAGTTGGAGATATCGGGGTATAGCGCAGTCTGGTAGCGCGCCTGCTTTGGGAGCAGGATGTCGGGAGTTCGAATCTCTCTACCCCGACCAATTTTAGCGTTTTGCAGTTGAGTTTGCAGTTAAAGAGTCAAAGCGCCCGTAGCTCAGTTGGATAGAGCATCCGCCTTCTAAGCGGATGGTCGCAGGTTCGAATCCTGCCGGGTGCGCCATTTATTCAGTCTTGCGTAGATGGTTTAAGAAAAAACGTTTTTCAGTTGATTTGACGGTATTTTTTGAATATCTTGCGCTTCTGCTTAAGCGGTTTTTGATTTAACTGGCTGTTTTGGTTTTCAGTGGTGGGCGTAGCTCAGTTGGCAGAGCTCCGGATTGTGATTCCGGCGGTCGAGGGTTCGAGCCCCTTCGCCCACCCCAAATAACCGGATTGAGTCGCAGCTTGTAATAAGTGGCGGCTTTGTCTGAAAAAGTTACAGTGTTTTGCGTGCTTCGTACAGGCACTGTGAGCGGAAGTGGTGGAATTGGTAGACACGCTGGTTTTAGGTACCAGTGCCGAAAGGCGTGAGAGTTCGAGTCTCTCCTTCCGCACCAGTCATTAACGGGGATAAGCATGCTTATCCCCGTTTTTGTATGTTTTATGAAAAACAAACAGACCTGTTTGATGGTTGCAGGTATAGATACGCTAGTCCTTGTCGCCGGTGGCGCATATGTGCAGCCTGATGGTGCTGGCGGGGAGTGAGAGTGAGAGCAGTGTGGTGTTTTCCGGCTTCGATGGGGTTGTTTCTGTAGCCTGGATGAACGATCGAATGCTTATGCATTTTGTGGATACATTTGCTAGTCTATTCGCCTTTTAGCTGTCAAACCCAGGTTTTGTACTGAGGAACAAAAATGCAAGTCTCCCTTGAAACGACTTCCGGTCTTGAGCGTCGCCTGACGATCACTCTTCCCGCTGACCAGATTGATGGTGCCGTCAACAAGCGTCTGCAGGAAATGTCCCGTCGTGTGCGCCTGGACGGTTTTCGCCCCGGCAAGGTTCCCATGAAAGTCGTCAAGCGTCGTTACGGTGCCGGAGCCCGGCAGGAAGTGCTTGGCGAGATGATGCAGGCTTCTTTTGTTGAAGCGATTCAGCAGGAAAAGCTGAATCCGGCAGGGGCTCCTTCTGTAGAACCCAAAACCGATGCTGAGGGTGAAGAGTTCTCCTTCGTAGCCACCTTTGAGGTGTACCCTGAAATTGCCCTGAATGAGTTCTCCGGTATTCAGGTTGAGCGTCCGGTTGCTGAAGTGCAGGATGGCGACATTGATGAAATGATCGAAACCCTGCGCAAGCAGAGCTCCACTTTTGAAGAGGTTGAGCGTGCTGCAGAGCAGGGCGACCAGATCACCTTCGACTATGCCGGTACCAAAGACGGCGAAGCCTTTGAAGGCGGCAGTGCTGAAGGTGCGACCCTGGAGCTGGGTTCTGGCCGGATGATTCCCGGATTTGAAGACGGTCTGGTGGGTGTCTCTGCCGGTGAAGAGAAAGTGCTTGAGCTGACCTTCCCTGAAGAGTATCACGCCAAAGAGCTGGCCGGCCAGGCAGTCGAGTTTGCCTGCAAGGTCCATAATGTGGCTGCTCCGGCTCTGCCTGAGCTGAACGAAGAGTTCTTTGCCCGTTTTGGTGTTCAAGAGGGCGGTGTTGAAGAGTTCCGTGCTGAAGTGTCCAAAAACATGGAACGTGAACTGCGCCAGGCTATCAAGAGCAAGGTCAAGAACCAGGTAATGGATGGTCTGCTGGCGATTCATGAAATTGATGTACCTTCTGCCCTGACCGGTCAGGAAATTGATCGCATGCGTGAGCAGGCGGTTCAGCAGTTTGGTGGTGCCCAGGGTGGTTTCGATCCCAAGCAGCTGCCTGCAGAACTGTTTGAGTCCGATGCCAAGAAGCGTGTGGCCCTGGGCCTGCTGATTGGTGAAGTGGTCAAGCAGCGTGAAGTCAAGGTGGATGATGATCGTGTTCGCACCATGATTGAAGAAATGGCTTCCGCTTACCAGGAGCCTCAGCAGGTAGTGGACTGGTACTACAGCAACGAAGAGCAGCTGTCCCAGGTCAAGTATGTTGTTCTGGAAGAGCAGGTAGTAGATACTATTCTTGATGCGGCGCAGGTCACTGACAAGCAGTGCAGCTATCAGGAAGCCATCAAGCCTGCAGAGAAGCCAGCTGAAGCAGAAGCGGAAGAAGCAGAGAAGGCAACTGCCTGATTCCGGTTGAAAAGAGAGCGCGGAGTAAGTCCGCCTCTCTTGTGAATGCTGCTAAGGTTTTATCGGCTTTGGTCGCTTCAACCTAGTATGCGGGCGGCTCTTTCTTCCTGTGTGATACAGGGTTCAGGAGTCGCCTCTCTTCGACTTGGCAAGGAGTTAAGACAGGAAATGTCCATTCTGACAGACCCGCAAGCCGTGGCCATCACCAACTCAGGCCTGGTGCCTATTGTCGTTGAGCAGTCGGCCAGAGGTGAGCGTTCTTACGATATTTATTCCCGCCTGCTGAAAGAGCGGGTGATCTTCCTGGTTGGGCAGGTGGAAGATCACATGGCCAACCTGGTGGTGGCCCAGTTGCTGTTCCTTGAGTCGGAAAATCCCGATAAGGATATTCATCTGTACATCAATTCACCGGGTGGTTCGGTCACTGCGGGTATGTCTATTTATGACACCATGCAGTTTATCAAGCCGGACGTATCCACCATGTGTATTGGTCAGGCTGCCAGTATGGGGGCCCTGTTGCTCGCCGGCGGCGCTGCGGGCAAGCGTTACTGCCTGCCTCACTCCCGGGTTATGATTCATCAGCCTCTGGGTGGATTCCAGGGACAGGCTTCTGATATTGAAATTCATGCCCGTGAGATCCTGACCATCAAGCAGAAGCTGAATAATGTCCTGGCGCACCATACAGGTCAGCCTCTGGATATTATTGAGCGGGATACTGACCGGGATAACTTCATGGATGCCGAGGAGGCAGTGAAGTACGGTCTGGTTGACCAGCTGATGAGCAGTCGCGTTGAGGGCAAAAAAGACTAAACTGTCCTCTGCTGGTTGTTGGCTGTTTTTTATCAGCAATGGTTTAGTGCTCCTGTACGGATAACTCCGCGAAATAAGTGCCGGGCCGCCATGGCCCGGATTCTGGTGACTATTCCACCGGTCAGGCACTTGAAAATATGCCCCAATGCCTGCATCTTATCGGATAGGTGGCCTAGAGTTCGGGTGAAGAGCCTTGAGCCCGGGCAAATTGCCATGAACGATGCAGGGTTGAACGTAAGTGCTTTGGCCCTTTTTTTCCAAGGGTGTAAATTCACAGCGACGTGCATGGTGGGCATTGTCCTTATAACAGGGTAATCGAATGACCGACGAAACAAGCGGCAAGGGTGAAGATGGCGGCAAATTGCTGTATTGCTCTTTCTGTGGAAAGAGTCAGCATGAAGTACGCAAACTGATTGCCGGCCCTTCCGTATTTATATGCGATGAGTGCGTTGACCTTTGCAACGACATCATCCGGGAAGAAATTCAGGACAGTGGTGCTGAAGAGTCTTCCGACAAACTGCCAATTCCTCGAGAAATCAAGGAAACGCTTGATGAGTATGTGATAGGTCAGCCCAGGGCCAAGAAAGTCCTGTCCGTGGCGGTCTATAACCACTACAAGCGTCTGCGCTTTGGCGATGGCAAAGGCGACAAAAAGAAAGAAGAGGTGGAGCTGGGCAAGAGTAATATCCTGCTGATCGGGCCCACCGGCAGCGGTAAAACCCTGCTGGCGGAAACCCTGGCCAGAATGCTCAATGTGCCGTTCACCATTGCGGACGCCACCACTCTGACTGAGGCGGGTTATGTGGGTGAAGATGTTGAGAACATCATCCAGAAGCTGCTTCAGAAGTGCGATTATGATGTAGAGAAGGCCCAGATGGGGATTGTCTACATTGATGAAATTGACAAGATTTCCCGGAAGTCTGATAACCCATCCATCACCCGCGATGTGTCCGGTGAGGGGGTTCAGCAGGCTCTGCTCAAGCTGATTGAGGGAACGGTGGCTTCGGTACCTCCCCAGGGTGGGCGCAAGCATCCTCAGCAGGAATTTCTGCAGGTGGATACGTCCAACATTCTGTTTATCTGCGGTGGTGCTTTTGCGGGTCTCGACAAGGTGATTCGTGGCCGTACTGACAAGTCCGGCATTGGTTTCTCCGCTGAAGTGAAGAGCAAGGAAGACAGCAAGGACCTGGGTGAAACCTTTAAAGAGGTAGAGCCTGAAGATCTGGTCAAGTTTGGCCTGATTCCGGAGTTTGTGGGTCGCCTGCCGGTGATTGCAACCCTGGAAGAGCTGGATGAAGAAGCTCTGGTACGGATTCTGATCGAGCCCAAGAATGCCCTGACCAAGCAGTACACCAAACTGTTTGATATGGAAGATGTGGTCGTGGATTTCCGCGATGACGCTCTCAAGGCAGTGGCCAAGAAAGCGATGGAGCGGAAAACCGGTGCACGGGGTCTGCGCTCCATTCTGGAAGCGGTTCTGCTGGACTCTATGTATGAGATTCCATCGGACAAGAGCATTTCCAAGGTGGTGATTGACGCCTCTGTGATCAATGGAGACTCTGATCCTCTGTTAATTTATGAGAACTCGGAAACACCCAAGGCGGCTCTGCCTGATAAGGGCTGAGCATCGCTGTTCAGGAATAAAAAACCGCCTTCAAGGCGGTTTTTTTTGCAGAGTAGGGTCAGCCTGTCAGGGTTTTGTTGTGCTCAGCAGCAAGCTTCTGCATTCCAGAAGCACGTTGTAAGGCCTTCAGGTGAGCCGCTTTAACGTAGGTTGCTGCTGAACGAAGTGAGACGCAACAGACAAGGGCTCAGAAGTTATCAGAGCCCCGCTATGGCAGAGTTGAGATTAGCGCTGTCCTGTACTAGAGGCCCAGGATTTGACTGGTAGTATAAAAATAAATCAGCAGTCCCGTCATATCAACAATGGAGGTCAGTACCGGGCTGACCAGAATGGCTGGATCCAGCTTGAGTGACCGGGCCAGGATCGGCAGCATTGAACCCAGGACTGTAGAGCTGACCACTTGAATCGCCATGGCAATGGAGACGGCCACCCCGACCTGGATCAGGCTGATTCCGGCAGGCAGATTGACCTCAGAGCCAAAGCCAATCACTCGTATCATAATCACCAGCATTAGAACTGCGGCCATGATCAGGGCGACCCTGAATTCAGTCCAGAGCACTTTGCTCCAGTCCCTGATGCTGACTTCACCAATGGCCAGTGATCTCACCAGCAGTGTTGCCGCCTGAGAGCCGCAGTTACCTCCGGTGTCGGCCATGACCGGCATGTAGATCGCCAGAATCACCAGGGCGCTGAGAGCGTCCTCGTAGCGGGCAATGATCATCCCGGAAAGAATACCAAACAGGGAAAGGCTGACAATCCAGCCAATGCGGGAACGAACATGTTCCATAACGCTGGCCTGAAAATAATCCCGGGTGGGTTGTCCTTCAGAAATCATCAGGCCAAATCGGGCGTTCAGTTCCCGGGCTCTCAGCTCTTCACCGGTGTTATTTAGCTGTTCAAGAATGAGCTGAACGGTTTTCAGGGGCGTCTGCAAGAGAATGTTGGTGGCTTGCCTTAGTGTGATTCGTTTGATCAGATCCACCTGTTCATTAATGGCAAGTGTACTGAAGAAGTGGACGGCAGTCTCTGCATCGTTAATGGCGTCGAAAGCCAGGTTGTTGTTCTGCGCTGTTTCACTGGTCAGGTTGAAAACGGTCATAGCGATCCTCCCGGTTGGCTATGGGGCGTTTGGTAACTCAGGTGTGCTGATTCGAAGCCTGGTGTAAACAGAAGGCGTCGCGAATCGAGCTGTGCTTACCCGCTGTAATGGCTGGAAAACAGGCAGGGCAAATGCACACACCTATGTGGCATTCAAAGCAGGAAAGGGCGCAGAAGGATTTCAGAAGGGCTGAAAGGCCCGGGGCATGACGCTCCGGACGAAGGGTCACCGGGACGTCAGGCGTTGAAATCGCCTCTCGCCTTGCTACTTGGAGGTTGGTCGGTGTCCATGGTGATCTATCCTGGTGAGTGGGTTAATCCATCGGTCAGACGGTATGGCGCGACAAACTATACCTGTCGTTTGTTTGGGGGAATACGTAATTGTACCTTGGTGCAAGTTTAATCGTTATTTCAGGAAAAAAGTCGACCCACTGGAACCTTGTGAAGGTACGCGAATCCTATTAAAAAGGGTTCCTATTGTAATTTGGGATGAAAAGCCCCATCTTAGAGTCTGGGAGTATGAGTGTGGATGGAAAAACCAGGCTCGTTCCGGGTGATTGCCTGTATCAGGTGCCCGGCTCCTTTGCACTGCGACGCATATGGAGGACGCCTCCGGGCAGTGTTGTTGGTCTGCCTATGCCAGTGATTCAATTTCCCATTTATTTAACGGGAGCTGGCAGGCAAGGTTTTAAATTGTCAGAAGGGGCCTGAGCTATGGATAATAATGATACCCTCCGTCCGTCAGATACCTATGAGCTGCCTTTGCTGCCCCTGCGTGACGTGGTGGTCTATCCCCATATGGTGATTCCACTGTTTGTCGGGCGGGAAAAGTCGATTCAGGCGCTGGACCTGGCGATGTCGGTGGATAAAAAAATACTGCTGGTGGCGCAGAAGAGTGCCCAGGTGGATGATCCTGAAGCGGATGACCTGTTCTCTGTAGGCACCGTTGCCAGTATTCTGCAACTCCTCAAACTGCCGGATGGCACCGTCAAGGTGCTGGTTGAGGGGGAAACCCGGGTCACCATTGATTCTATTTCCGATAACGATGGTCTGGTGCGTGCCCGGGTTCACGAGCATGACTCTGAAATGATCAGCGACCGTGAAGGGGAGCTGTTAATCCGATCTGTGATGTCTCAGTTTGAGCAGTATGTTCAGCTGAGCAAAAAAGTGCCCAACGAGGTGCTCAGTTCTCTTTCAGGAATCAAAGAGCCTGAAAAGCTGGTGGATACCATCAGTGCCCATATGCCCATGAAGATCGAAGACAAGCAGAAAATGCTTGAAATCGAAGAGCTGGGAGGGCGGCTGGAATACCTGATCGGTATTATGCAGGGTGAAATGGACTTCCTGCAGGTTGAAAAGAAAATCCGTGGTCGCGTCAAGAAGCAGATGGAGCGGAGTCAGCGCGAGTACTATCTGAATGAACAGATGAAAGCCATCCAGAAAGAGCTGGGGGATATGGATGAAACCCCCAATGAACTGGACGAGCTGAAAGCCCGGATTGATCAGGCCGGGATGACCCAGGAGGCCCGGGATAAGACCCTGGCGGAACTGGCCAAACTGAAGATGATGTCGCCCATGTCGGCCGAGGCGACGGTGGTTCGCGGCTACATTGACTGGATGCTCAGTGTGCCCTGGAAGAAGCGCAGCAAAGTCCGTCATGACATGAAGCGCGCCCAGGATATTCTGGAAACCGATCACTATGGCCTGGAAGAGGTCAAGGAAAGAATTCTTGAGTATCTCGCGGTGCAGAAGCGGGTTCGTAAACTGAAAGGCCCGGTGCTCTGCCTGGTCGGTCCTCCCGGGGTGGGTAAAACGTCTCTGGGTGAGTCCCTTGCCCGTGCCACCAACCGTAAATTTGTGCGGATGGCTCTGGGTGGCGTTCGTGATGAAGCGGAAATACGTGGGCATCGTCGTACCTATATTGGTTCCATGCCGGGCAAACTGATCCAGAAAATGGCTAAGTCCGAAGTGCGAAATCCGCTGATCCTGCTGGATGAGATCGACAAGATGGGTTCTGATATGAGGGGCGATCCAGCCTCAGCCCTGCTGGAGGTGCTGGACCCTGAACAGAACAATTCCTTCAATGACCATTACCTTGAAGTGGATTATGACCTGTCCGATGTTATGTTTGTCTGTACGTCCAACTCCATGGACATTCCGGGCCCTCTGCTGGACAGGATGGAAGTAATTCGTATTCCCGGTTATACCGAAGACGAAAAACTCAATATCGCGACACGCTACTTGATTCCCAAGCAGGTAAAACGCACTGGGCTGAAAAAGGACGAACTGTCGTTTGATGATTCCGCCATCCGCGACATCATCCGTTATTACAGCCGTGAGGCGGGTGTCCGTGGCCTTGAGCGGGAAATTGCCAAGATCTGTCGGCGGGCAGTGAAGCAGGATGCGCTGTCAGAAGAGAACCGCAGGGATACCGTTACTCCTGAGGCCCTTGAAGACTTTCTGGGTGTCCGCAAGTTTACCTATGGCAGGGCAGAGGACCAGGACCAGGTTGGCCAGGTGACAGGGCTGGCGTGGACCTCTGTGGGAGGGGAACTGTTGACCATTGAGTCCGTAGCGGTTCCCGGCAAAGGGCAGATCATCAAAACCGGCTCCCTTGGGGACGTAATGCAGGAGTCCATCCAGGCTGCCCTGACAGTCGTTCGTTCCAGGGCATCCGGGCTTGGCATCAAGCCGGACTTTCACCAGAAGAACGATCTGCACATCCACGTTCCGGAAGGAGCTACGCCAAAAGACGGTCCCAGTGCCGGTATCGGCATGTGCACAGCGCTGGTGTCGATCCTCACAGGCATTCCTGTCAGGGCTGATGTGGCCATGACCGGTGAGATCACCCTCCGGGGGCAGGTGTTGGCCATTGGTGGCTTGAAAGAGAAGCTGCTGGCAGCTCACCGGGGAGGCATCAAGAAAGTGGTGATTCCTGAAGAGAACCGCCGTAATCTGAAAGACATTCCGGAGAACATCAAGGCGGATCTGGAGATCATTCCTGCCCAGTGGATTGATGAAGTGCTGGAAGTGGCTCTTCAATATATGCCTGAAGCTTTGTCGGAACCGGTTTTGGAGGTTGCAGACGCTGAAAAGCAGTCTGAATCCAAAGTAGATGATCGGGTCAATACCCATTAACGGTCATTTAGGTATAAAAACCATGAACGACCGTTCTAATTAGAGCGGTCGTTCAGTAATGACGGGGCTTTCCGGTGTGATTGCTGTTGACAGACGCGTCAGCCGGTTGGTATAAAATGCCGCTACTTCACATCAGTGTTTTTGGATGAAATCCAACAATCCGCTTGACGGCTGGTTGTGAAACTTCATACTGCTGTGTCTGTATTGAACGCGTTTCATACGGACAGGCCCTTATGGGCATGATCGGGAAGAGTGAGTTTCTGGTGGCCAGAAGGTTGATCTGTTTTCAAAACAGGTATCGGAAAGGCTGTCGATCGCTCAGGTGCCAGTGTGTGGCTTGTTTTTCACTGAAAAATACAGCAGCATAGCGGTCGCACCCGTTTGGGTAGGCTACAGAAGTAAGGGCAACAGAGCGATTTGTGCCATCGCCCATTCTGTATCTGGCCTCTGTTTTTTATTGAAATGCATCCTACTTAGAAGGGGAATAGAGTGAACAAGTCCGAGCTTATTGATGCTATTGCTGCATCTGCAGACATTCCTAAGGCTGCCGCTGGTCGAGCCCTGGACGCCGTGATTAACTCTGTCACTGGTGCGCTGAAGGATGGTGAGCAGGTTGTTCTGGTCGGTTTTGGCACCTTTTCCGTAAAGGAGCGTGCTGCCCGTACCGGTCGTAACCCGCAGACTGGCGAGCCCATTGAAATTGCTGCTGCCAAGATTCCCAGCTTTAAAGCTGGCAAGGCGCTCAAGGATGCAGTGAACTGATTCAAGCGCTTTTTATAGGGCTGTTAACGGTTCTATTTTGATGGATGGAGAAGGCAGCATTCCGCAGTTAATCAAATGGGGTTTTACTGCCAGCCTCCATGACAAGGCGCATCCTGTGATGCGCTTTTTTTGTTTTTGGCCCGGTCTTCATCACCGGGGATGAAGTGCAAGGGGTTCATTCTGCTGTCTCAGCGGCCCTGGTACCTGAGGTTTCTATGCTGCAATCGATGAGGGATAAAGCGAAGAGTTGGGTGACATTTGTTGTCGTCGGCATCATCGCTTTTATGATGGCCATTACTGGCCTGGAAACACTTGCGCCCAACCCCAATAATCCTGAGGTGGCGTCAGTTAATGGTAAGGAAATTACAAGGGCGGAACTGGCCCAGGCCGTGGACCAGCAGAGAAGAGCGCTGGTGCAGCAGATGGGTGACCAGTTTGATCCGGCCATGCTGGATGACAAACTGTTGCAGGATTCCGTGCTTTCAGCATTGATTGATCGTCAGCTGCTTCTTCAGGATGCCCAGGACCATAAAATGGAAGTGGGACAGGCCCAGCTGGATCAACTGATTTTATCCATGCCCCAGTTTCAGCAGGATGGTCGCTTTAACAAAGACCGTTTCCAGATGATGGTTCGCAGCTATGGCATGAGCCCACTGCAGTTCCGGGATGCTCTGCGTGAAGAAGGGCTGATGATGCAGCTCCGCTCAGGGATTGCCAGCACCGAATTTGTCACTTCCAGGGAGCTTAATCGTTTGCAGGCTCTGGAAGGTCAGACCCGGGATCTGGCCTGGGTGATTCTTGACTCCGCCAGCGTCCGTAAGAGTATCGTGCCTTCTGATGAAGAGATTCAGTCCTACTATGATGGCCACAACGATCGGTTCATGACGCCGGAACAGGTTGTGGTGAGCTATGTGGAGCTGAATAAAGCCGACCTGGCCAAAGGAATCGCCGTCACTGAAGATGAAGTGGCTGCAGAGTATGAGCAACGCATCGGCCAACTGAAGCAGGAAGCTGCAGCAAAAGCCACTGTTTCCGCCATTCTCATTGAAACCGGCAGCAAGCGCAGCCTGGAAGAGGCTCGTACCCGTGCAGAGGAAGTGGTTGCCAAACTGAAGGCCGGTGGTCAGTTTGCTGATCTTGCCCGCACTTACTCCGATGACCCGATCTCATCAGAAAAAGGCGGCGATCTGGGTGAGGTTCAGCCGGGCTTTTTTGGTGACGAGTTTGATCAGGCCGTTGCCAGCCTGAAAGTGGGTCAGGTTTCTGAACCGGTGGAAACCGGTTTTGGACTGCAGATTCTTAAAGTGACCCGTCGGGATGAGGTCAAGCTCCCAACTCTGGAGACACTTCGTCCGGAAATTGAGATGGCTCTCAAGCAGGGAGAGGTGGATACGCTGTTCCTGGACCAGAGCCGTCAGCTGGCGGATATCAGTTTTGAATCTTCTGACCTGGCACAGCCTGCGGAACAGTTGGGCCTGAAGATTCAAACCACCGTGCCTTTTGGTCGTACCGGAGGTGAAGGCATTGCTTCAGACCGGCGGGTGGCAACCGCGGCTTTCAGTGATGATGTTCTGGGCCTTGGGGCGAACAGTGAACTGATTGAACTGACTCCAGACCGGGCAGTCGTGGTACGGGTCAAAGAGCATCGGCAGCCTGAGTTGATGAAAATCGCCGAGGTGCGTGACCAGATTATCAATACGCTCAAGTATGAACGGGCCGAAGAGCAGCTGAAGGCGAAAGCCAATGAGCTCACCGCTCAGCTGAAGTCAGGCATCAATATGAAAAATCTGGCCAGTGAACAGGATCTGAAACTGGTGGAAAGCTCGAAAACCGGCCGCAACCAACCGGGAGCCCCGGCGCAGCTTCTACAAAAAGCCTTCAAGATGCCACATCCCGGGAAAACCGTGGCTTATGATCATGCGGTCTTACCCAATGGTGACCTGGCCCTGATCGCTTTGAGTGCTATTTATCCGGGGGAAGCAAAGTCCGGCAGCGAACAGCTTCGTGGTCTGGGGCAGTTTATTGCCAACAGCAATGGTCGTAATCTGTTCGATGAGTATCTGAGAAGCATTAAGGCCAGCAGCAAGGTAGAGATGCATCTTAAAGATGAGTAACCGCGCGCAGACTTAGCCTTGAAGAGTTGATGAATTCATTGTCAAACTCAAAAAAGCCCACTGGTTGAACGGTGGGCTTTTTTTATTCCTTATTCGTCATCGTCCATCCAGTCGTCCACCAGCCAGTCTCCGGCCATCCAGTACTGGTCAATATCCATACTTCGTACAGGGTCGTCATCGTTCCGGAACAGAGCCTGTCCTTCTTCAAACGCTTCACGGCATTCGCTTTGCAGAACACAGCCGGAGAGGGTAAGGCTTTCCGTAAATGTGGACGGGAATTTCTGAAGGCCTTTATCCAGCCCCTGGCTGGGGTCATCTTCCCAGATGGCCCGGATATCCTTTCGAGTGGCCCCGTACACCAGTTCGGTGATGTTGATGCCCCTGTGCCTGGCCCAGTAGAGGGCCATCAGGCTCAAGTCATCGGGCTCGGCAGTGGTGATCATGGTCAGGGGATGTCGCAGCTGGCAGTCAAACTCGCTGGCCAGCAGATGGAGGGCCAGGCCTTCGGCGGTATAAAGAGGGCTGATATGATTGGCATTACAGGTGGTGATCAGGATCTGGCCGGAGGCATCCACCACGCAGGCAGTAAAAGGCCAGGCCGGGTTGGCATTGACGCCCAGTTCAATAAGCTCACCCATTAACTCGGTGTAATCAGACATGGAAAATTCTCCAGATTGGTTTCTGGAAAATAGCTGATAAACCATGACTTTTCTGGATTTCAGGTTGAAATTGCCCTCAGTCTGACAGTGCAGGACAGCGCTTGTACCCAACCAATCTCTCAGTGATGGCCGGGCTCTGATCGTTTCTGTGTCTTTTTCAGTTGTGCTTCACTGCGTTCAGCGACTTCAGGAATGCAGTAGGTTGCTGCTGAGCTCAGCGAAGCGCAACAAAAGCGGTGCTTTTTTCCTGCGCTGCGGGTATGCGGGTGTATGGATATTTACGTTTTTCTGAATTAGATATCCAGGGGCAGGGCAGTGGTTGACTTTACCTCGGACAGAGCCAGTGCTGTTCTGACCTGACTGATACCGGGCAGGCTCATTAACTCCTCCATGAGAAAGTGGGAAAGTGCTTTCTGGTTACGGGCAACCACTTTCAGAAGATAATCCCCATCGCTACCGGTAATGGCATGGCACTCTAACACAGGTGGCATCTGGCGGATGGTTTTCTGAAACTGATGGGTAAAATCCTGTGTGTGATTATCCAGGGTAATGGTGACAAAAGC
This sequence comes from Endozoicomonas sp. Z74, assembly GCF_057680865.1. NCBI lineage: Bacteria > Pseudomonadati > Pseudomonadota > Gammaproteobacteria > Oceanospirillales > Endozoicomonadaceae > Endozoicomonas > Endozoicomonas sp. Z74. The sequence goes on along the minus strand of NZ_JBLYZI010000065.1, from coordinate 8,934 downwards.
GCCTACATCCAGGCCAACAGCCTGGGGATTTAACAGGGTTACCTGTTTCTGGATGTGCCCGCTTTCTCTCAAACGGTTGATTCGCCTTGAGCACTGGGAAGCAGAGAGGCTGATCAGTTCAGCCAGCTCATTCAGAGAAGGGCTGTCCTGGTGTTGCAAGGCATCAAGCAGGCGAATGTCGAATGAATCCAGTGGATGTCCGCTCATGGGGGAGTCCTCGTTTGGAAAAGCATACCGTTGATTGTTATTTTGCTGGCTGGTCTCGAAGTTGTTGAGGACGCAGGGCTACCTCCATGATTGATGCAACTATTTTGTATCATCATGCGAAACCCGGAACCAGATCGCAAGCCTTTTGCATCCAGCTCTCCGTATACTTTTCTTAGGCAATACAAGAATAAAAAGGAGAGCTGGCCATGGCTGCGGCGCACCCCTCAAAGATCACCAATGTCAATCCAATGGGAACCGATGGGTTCGAATTTATTGAGTATGCTGCCCCAGACCCGGAAGCTCTTGGGCGTCTTTTCGAGCAATTCGGATTTCGCCCGGTGGCCCGGCACCGGTCCAAGAACGTGACCCTTTACCGGCAGGGGGACATTCAGTTTATTGTTAACGCCGAACCGGAATCTTTCGCCCGGCAATTTGCCAGGGAGCATGGTCCCTGTGCCTGTGCATTTGCCATTCGTGTGGAAGACGCCGCTTATGCCTTCAACCGGGCCCTGGCTATGGGGTGTGAGGCCGGGCCAACCCAGCATGGTCCAATGGAGTTGAACATTCCCTCCATCGTGGGTATCGGTGGCAGCCTGATTTACCTGATTGATCGATATGGTGACAAGGGCACCATTTATGATATTGATTTTGTGCCTCTGGCTGGGGAAGAGCTGATTCCTTCCGGGGTCGGGCTCACTCATATGGATCATATTACCCATAATGTTTACCGTGGGAATATGGACAAATGGGCGGGGTTTTACGAAGAGCTCTTTAATTTTCGGGAAATCCGCTATTTCGACATAGAGGGCAAGTTGACCGGTTTGAAATCCAAAGCCATGACCAGCCCCTGCGGTAAAATCCGGATTCCCATTAATGAATCCGCCGATGATAAAAGCCAGATAGAAGAGTACCTGAACCAGTACAAAGGGGAGGGCATCCAGCATATTGCCCTATATTCAGGAGATATTTACCAATCCGTCATTGCCATGAAAGGGGCTGGAACCGCTTTTCTGACCCCGCCTCCGGATACCTATTATGAAATGTTGTCTGAGCGCCTGCCCTGGCACCATGAAGATGTCGAAAAACTTCGGGGCAATGCCATATTAATGGATGGGGCACCAACAGAAGACGGCGGCTTACTGCTGCAGATATTCACTGAAACCGCCATTGGCCCGATTTTCTTTGAAATTATTCAGCGCAAGGGGGATGAAGGGTTTGGTGAAGGGAACTTCAAGGCTCTGTTTGAGAGTATGGAACGGGACCAGGTGCGCCGTGGAGTGCTGTAAGTGTTGACAGCATCAGAAAGGAATCTACGTACTTTAGCCTCCAGGCAGCGCCTGGAGGGGCTGGGAGCAGAGTTATGAAGTCATCCAAGTACCAGGCCAGGAAGCCCGACGCTTCCGGCTTTATTGATTACCCGGAAGAGGAGCACGAAACCTGGAGTATTCTCTATCACCGCCAGATTGAACAGCTGAAGGACAGAGCCTGCGACGAGTTTCTTGAAGGGCTGGAGCAGCTGAAATTACCCGCTGACCGAATACCTCAACTGGCGGAACTTGACCGGTTACTCCACCAGGCCACGGGCTGGGGGGTTGCCCGGGTACCCGCCCTGATCTCTTTTGACCGCTTTTTCCAACTGCTGGCTAACGGACAATTTCCCGTTGCCACCTTTATACGCACCCGCGAAGAGCTGGATTATCTGCAGGAGCCGGATATCTTTCATGAAATATTCGGCCATTGTCCGCTGCTGACGCATCCGGATTTTGCTGAGTTCACCCGAACCTATGGGCAGCTTGGGGTTGAGGCAACAAAGGAAGAACGGGTATATCTGGCCCGGCTCTACTGGATGACCGTTGAGTTTGGACTGGTGAATACGCCAGAAGGCAGGAGAATATATGGAGGGGGAATTCTCTCCAGTTATGGCGAGACTGCTTATTCCCTGGACAGTGACAAGCCCCTCCGGGAGCCTTTTGACCCCCTCACTGCACTTCGAACCCCCTACCGAATTGATATTCTGCAGCCGCTCTATTACGTCATTAATGATCTCACTGAATTGCAGAGGCTCAGTGAAATGGACATTATGGCACTGGTGCACCAGGCCATGGCGCTCCCTCTGCTGGCACCACGATTTTCCACTGATAATCCTCCGGAGTGAACAGGGGCTGAATCCCCCTAAGCTCTGGCCGATAAGCCTTGCATCACCTGTGCGAGGCTTTCATGTTTAAAAAACTGATTCTTTCTCTATTATTGATTCCTGTAACACTTCTGGTGTGCCTGCTGGGATTGATCGTTGCCTCTGTGTCAACAGAGCCACTGATTAATCAACATCAGGGCTCCACGGATTCCGTCAAGCAGGCCGAACAGTGGCTGGATAAGATTTCCGGTATTTTTGAACAGGATAATCTGAATCGTCTGGTGTTAACGTCCAGAGAGGTTCGTGATCTTTCCTTTTATGCTGTCAGTCGCGCAAAGGCCGGTCCACGAAGGCTGCTCCAGGTTCGCGGAATTGCCACCGAGTTTGATGGGGGGCAGGTGGTGGTCAGGCTGAGCCTTAAGCCGGATATACCACAGGATCTTTATTTCAATCTAAGCCTCGCGTTGTCAGAAAAAGATGGGCGACCGTATTGGGATTATCTCAAGCTTGGCCATGTGCGCTGGCCGGGTCAGTTGTTGTCCTGGGGGTTCCAGAAACTGATTCTACCCTCGGCGCCCAAAGAGCAGGCAAACTTCTGGCAGGCTTTGACCCAGTCGGTTGAGCGGTTCCAGGTTGAGCCTGAGCGAATGGTCCTGGTGTACCGGTCCGGTGAAGAGCTGCGCAGACATCTGAAGGAACAGGCGCAGAATGTGATGGTTGGGTCCCCGGAGGAGAGAAAGGCACTGCAACTCTATCTGGACGTGTTGCTGGCGGCATCTATCCAGGCAGGAGGCAGTGAGCTGCCATTATCGCGACTGATGACTACATTGTTTGGCCTGGCTCAGGCCCGAAGTGAGAGTGGCAGTGCCGTGGAAGAAAACAGTCGGTTACTCAGGGCATTTGCTATTCAGTTGGCTGATGCCCAGACACGGTTACTGCTGGCTCCGGGCATGTCGCCGGTGAAGATTGACCGCCCTATTGTCCTGAGGGGAAGGGCAGATCTGAGTCAGCATTTTATGGTCAGTGCCGCCCTGGCTTTACAGCTGGACCGGGAAACGGCTCTGGAAATCGGGATCAGCAAGGAAAAGGCGGATTCAAAAGCGGGTGGCAGTGGTTTCAGTATGGTGGATCTGCTGGCGGATATGGCGGGCATTCATTTCGCCTCCGTGGCGACCCGTGATGAGGCCAGTGCCCGTAAAATTCAGCGGTTGATGCTGAAGAAAAATAAAGAAAATGTCTTTATGCCCAGAATTGATTTCCTTCCGGAAGGTATGTCCGCGGGGGCTTATGAAGATCTTAAACGCCATCCCATGTATCCTGCATTGATGAATAAGATTGTTAAACGGATTAATGAGTTGCCGGTTTCTGGTGAGATATAAAAGGCTCATTTATCAACGGTTTTATGTCATTGACAAACAGCTGTTTTAATACTTGTGTTTACATGTCGAGGCTGTAGATGATGGGGTTTTGTTAAGCTGGTTTTCAGATCTGTTTAGTTTTTTATTTTAAATAGGGAGGGCAGTTGTTGTGTATTGCTTATGATGACTGTTTTAATATGGAAGCCTTTTTAATGTAAATAAATTCTGTTATGTCATTTGTTTATTGCTACTCCATTTTTACTTTTAAAAAATAGACTATACTCGACTTTCAGTAAAATGATGTCTGCTGCGTTTTTTTTTGCTGCGAATTCTATTCTATAAGGCGTTTGTGATGATGAAAAAAAAGTGCTTGGTGGTAAGCTCCCTTTGGTTTGTTTTATTTCTCTTAAGTAGCTCGGTATATTCACGTTTGCAGTGTGACTATTGTCAGAAAGCCCCAGGCGAGTGCGAGTGCGAAATGGGAGAAGACTCATCACTATCTGATGTTCCTGAAAATAATGAGATGATCAAATCCTTAGTAGAATTTCTTGGCCGATTTTACCATGAGGCCGTGGGAGAACATCCTGCTGGAGTTGATTCATGCCATGGTGCATGCGGAGGACCTCACTCCGGAATGCCATTTAGGCAACCGGATGTTGGAAGGGGGGGCTTTATCCCTGGCGAGCCCGGTGAAGTTCTTGGTATGGGATTGAGTGGAGGAAGTGATAATGGCCAGAGACGGTCACCCAGCCATGAGCCACGTCAGAGGCTTTCGCGTTATCAAAGTGAGCAAACCTATGTTATGAAACCGCAGGCAGACGAAGCTGAAAGGGGGACGATTTCACCTGGCGAGAGGCACAGGCTACGTAATCAACGCGATATGGCTCAATACGTTGGGTTACTTTTGCAAAATAATGGTGAACTCTTTGATTTAAGAGAGAGGTGGGAGGCAGAAAGGGGGAATGCGATCCGAAGAAGAGAGCGTTTGCGTAAGGTTGAGAGTGAGTTGAAGAAGAAGAGGTTTAGTGACGAGTACGAGTATTGGGATTACCATGATCAGCAAATGAAAGAGCAAGGTCTTTTGGATAAAGACCGTCAAGATAAAAAGTTTTTAGAATTAGAAAATAGATTTATTAATTGGTTGAATACTGAGATGGCAAGAACCCAGGAACATGACTCTGGAGTAGTGCAAGTAACACCTCCAAGGGGCCTAAGTGTTGCAGAAATACTTGGCTCCAGTGCTCATCAGGTCACGCCAGATATGATGAAGCGCTTGCTGGAAAATGCACCTCATGGGGTAAGGGAGAGGATTAATTCTATGGCTCAGCAAATGATATCCAGCTTCACACATTATATTCACAACCCGCCTCAACCGATTTCTATTAACCTGGTAGGTCCTTTAGACATCATTGGTGTCCAGGAAATTGAAGGCTTTACTGGTAAAGTATGGGATTTTGTTAATCATCTTGAGCAGAATCATCCAGCGGTTATGGTGTTTAATCTTTGGGGTGTTTTATCTCCGGTCAATGGTGGGAGCATTGTTTTATTTACTATGCCGAATGGGCAAACGCTTATTATGAGCCCTATCTTTGGTTTGCTCCTTTCTGATAATCGGGATAGTGCAATATTTTTCCTTAATCATTGTTTTTACATACTTGCAGCCAATGGTGTTACTCAACGTATTGATATAAGCATAATGCAGGAAGGAAATGGGGTCTTGCAGCAAGTGATCAGTGGAATTCATTCGTTGTGGAGTCATTCAAGATGGGGTGTGGTATGGCTATATACGCGTTTTCTGGGAGCGAAAAAATGACCATCACTAGAATTTAAGGGAGTGGCATTGTCGTGGAGACTTTTGTTTTGCTCAAAATGCTAGTGTTAACATTTTCTGATTGAAAACCGTTTTTGTAATGGTCTCAATGAGTTTGAAAATGTTAAATATCAGCCCCGGTCCACACTGTTAGAAATGGGCCGGGCAACTCCACAGATTAAAATAACGAACTGACAGGTAGTTTGCCATTGATACCAATGGGCTTCGGTGGTGTTGTAGAAACACCCATAGGAAGTGTAGATCCAAAAGGCATAAATACCTAAAGAGTATAATTATGGATTTGTTGATTCGAACTCATAGAAATAGCATTAGCATTGAGCCTCGGATGGCTGAGACCATTCTTTCTTGATCTTCTATGTGAGTACGAATAGAAGCAGTGATCAAGCTTTAGGAAGAATTCAGCAGGTCAAACTGAGTGGATGAATCATATTTGACAATATAATATCCAATCATATTTGCGTATTGTATGCTCCAACAAACACCTCGTTATCTTCTTTACCTTCATTAACAATGGAGGGCTGAATACAGTCCGGTACCCTCTTTGTCCAGTAAGTCAGGCTGTCAAGATGACATGAATACAGGCCTTTGGAATCAATAAGTGATTGGCATTTACCGAAGGATTCCTCATCATATTCCCTGACCGGACGGTAGTCGCTGACAACTAGGCGAACCCGGGGTTTTCGGAGTAAGGTTGTTCATCTGAAGTCCAGTCTGTCTGACCTGTTCAGCAAGCAATCGTCGTTATGGAAAATAGTCGAAAATATCGTTTTCCAGGTTCCAGGATAATACAGGCCTGTTGGCGAGGGACTCAGAGCCCCGATCAAGCCGTTCAAAGGAGTTAAACATGCAGCCCAGGGAGCTGACCATCAACACCCCCCACTTGGGGTTTTCTGCGCTTGAGTGGGGGGACCCGGCAGCCAGGCCTGTCCTTGCTCTTCATGGTTGGCTGGACAATGCAGCCAGTTTTACTCCCCTGGCTCCAATGCTCAAAGGCATACGGCTGATTGCGGTTGACCTGGCCGGTCATGGCTTGTCACAACACCGGTCTGAAGGCTTCAGTTACGATATCTGGCATTATGTGGAAGACCTGGTTTACATTGCTGAAGCCCTTGACCTTGAGCGGTTTGGCTTATTGGGCCACTCCATGGGGGGGATCATTGCCACCATGGCCGCATCATCTGTGTTGAAGGAGCAGGTGGTGGCCCTGGTGACCATTGATGGCTTGTTTCCCTGGCCAAGAAAGCCCGAAGAAGCACCGGTTTCGTTGATGAAGTACATTAATGAGCGAAGGACACCTTTGGATAAGCTGCCAGTTGCCCGGTATCGTTCCCGGCAACAGGCGGTCAGAGCCAGGGCCATGAGCCAGTTCAAGGTATCCCGTGAGTCATCGGCATTGCTGGTGGATCGCTCTTTGCGCCAGGATGGGGATGGCTGGGTGTGGACGTCGGACCCCCGGCTGAAACTGGGTTCACCTACCCGGTTTACTCTGGAGCAGACACTTGCTTTTCCTCAGGCCGTTACCTGTCCGGCGCATATGATTCATGCGGATCAGGGGGAGATTCATGACACCATTGAGCAGTTCCGTGACCGACTTCCCAATTTTCAGTTTCATTCGCTTTCCGGTTCTCATCACTTGCACATGGATGGACCGGTTGATGTGATTGCCAATATTGCCAGCACTGTCTTGGGTCAGGGTTTATGATAACCTGATCAAGCAGGCTTTCTGGTTTTATGTCAGCCTGCCAGTGGGGGGAATAACCATGGGATGTCGAATGACCAGAGTCCGTATACAAGCCGCTCCGGCTTTTTTAAGACAGTTGTTGTCCAGATCGGGAAGCTCTGGCTCTCCCTTGATCGTTTTGATCTTGATGATGTTTCCTTTATCTACGATGTCTGCACGGGCTATGGATGCGCTTCCCCCGTACCCGAATGCCAGTGTGGAGATTTCTGAAAAACAGCAGCACCAGAACCACCCGGTGATCACCAATTTAATGAAAAAGGTCAATGGGGTGGTGACTTCGGATGGGGCCCAATGGTTAATGGGGGAGCTGGATCGTACTTTGTATCAGTTACCCACCGGTCAGACCAGCACCCAGGGGTTTGACTATTATGTCCGCGAGTTTGAGAAGCAGGGGGTTGAGGCCCGGTTTCAGTGCCGCAGCTTTTCCTGTGGTGCCAGTAACTTCTGGGCAAATAATGTATTTGATATAGCTCGGCTGTATGGTCAGGACAGACATCAGGCCTACTACATCGGCCAGAAACAGGGCCGGTTTTATTCCGTTTATTCAGTGCGTCGTGGGAATGGCCGAGTCTATACGCTGGTGGATGTTTTTTCTCCTGAGAACACCTCCACCAAGTCCTCTGGTACCAAATTTCTTCAAGAAGGCTATGGAAACTTCTTTATTCAAGGGCGTTCCATAACAGAGGATCCGCAGTTCGTGACCCTCCAGGAACAGCTTATTCAGCTGCCATCGTTCAATATACTGCTGATACTTAATGGCAGGGTGGAAGGCTCGGTTGGTGACTGGGAGCGCCAGTATAGAGAGCTTGAGAAAAAGGCGGAGGTGATAAGAAAACAGCTTCTGGCCAAGGGTGTGGAAGAACGACGCTTCAGGGTACATGTCAACGCGGTTTCAGCCAGCAATTGGCCAGATAAAGCCAGTAATAACACGATGTGGTTAGAGGCTATTGTTTTGCAGTAAAGGTTGTGTTCCCGTTGCCTTTTAAATCAGGGTTGATGAGGCGACCTGCCTTTAGTGTGAACTTTCCGTGTTTTTCTGTTTCCGGACAGGATGGTGATCATGACTTTTAATGGACGTTTATCGTTCGTGGTATTTCTGATAGTGGTAATGATGACTTCAGGTTGCAGCGATGTTCTTGAAAGCAAAATGACCGGCTATCAGGAAGCACGATCACTGATCGACCGGGGCTGGCTCCCTCCATGGCTTCCTGCTTCTGTCGTTTATGTCCGCGAAGCCCATAATCTCGATACCAATGGAGTCATTGCACACTTTCGGGTTGGCAGTCGGGATCCCTGGCTTCCTGATACCTGCCGGCCCGTCTCCCTTGAAGAGTATAAGGAGCCCTGGGTAAAGGCCCGATGGTGGCCCAAAAACCTCTCTGAACTTGCTGGTCGTGTAGGCCTGTTCCGGTGTTCTGAAACAGAGCTGCTGGTTTTATTGAGTGGAGGGAAAGAAGCGTTTTACTGGTCGGTGCCTATTGTCGATCAGTAACCGGTTTTTGGACTTCAGAGGATCATTGTGATCGGCTCTTAAGCTGTAGTAGTTCAGACCTGATCTGACAGTCACCGATTTTTCAGAGGGTGTCTGTCAGGTCAAATTCAGGCTACAAATTTTTCCTTCCAGATCTCTTTGCCATCTATCAGAGTTTCCATTGGCGTTCTT
>NZ_JBLYZI010000064.1:0-32795 GCF_057680865.1 Endozoicomonas sp. Z74 | reverse complement strand
AAGAACGCCAATGGAAACTCTGATAGATGGCAAAGAGATCTGGAAGGAAAAATTTGTAGCCTGAATTTGACCTGACAGACACCCTCTGAAAAATCGGTGACTGTCAGATCAGGTCTGAACTACTACACCTCAGTGTTAGAGACTGGGTTGCAAGCTCACAGCTGGAACCCACTGAAAAACACCGTCATAATTTTCACAATCCATAAGGTTATCCGCAGCATCTTCAATATAGACCTGCTGTGTAGCAGACTCCGGGTAAGTCAGGTAGTCAGAGCACTTTGCGCTTTGACCATTACCCAATATCATTTTCATACCTGATGTCACCCTGCATTGCACCATCACATCAAGCGGAGACCATTGGTAACACACCTCATAGTCTTCCCTGAACTCAGCAACAGGTCCCTCGACCACAACAAATGACCACCAGAGGCCCATCCTGCTACCTGGATTAGTGCTATTCCAAGCACGATAAACAATGATATCTTCATTAATAACATTGACATTGGCCTGGTAAACCTTGCCCTGGCACAACTTTCCCTCCCCGGGAGCCCCCATCGATCGGGCTAACAACTCAGGATCAGAAATTTCATCAAAGTATGGAATGAACTGTGGTGGTAAATCCGTCGTACCGATACAAGCTTGCGCTGAATGCGCATTAAATAAAACAGATACAACAAACAATAATACTGATATATTATTTTTCACAATTTCCTCCTGAAATAAGGTTCAACCATCCTTAGGTTTCCTGAATAATCATTTTTGTAGAATTATTGTCACGCAACAGCTCTGCTGTATGCAAATACGCATGATAATGAAAGTGCAAGCAAAGTCCCTTCAACAGCTTGCGCTCGTATTCTGATTTATCCACCCCAACATGCATAGAAACAAACCAGAACAGGCCTGAAATAACACTCAGACCTGAACGTTTGTGAGCATGCTATGGAGAAACCAGGATGCAGCATCTGCTACCCCATGTGGAGAAAACTCCAATCAACTGCAGCCCCATCAGCGTGGGTTCGTTACTTCATATGCACCGTCAACAATGTATCTGTACCGGCATCCACAGAACCACTGGATTTTTCAAGCCTGGCAACATCATCCATATTGGAAATAACAATGGGGGTAATCACACTGCGAGCTTTCTCTTTCAGCTGCATCAGGTCCACTTCAATGACAGGCTCACCCGCCTTGATCTGCTGCCCCTCACGGGCAATTCGCTTAAACCCTTCCCCTTTTAGCTCGACAGTATCAATACCAAAATGAACAAACAGCTCAACACCGGAAGGGGTTTCCATACTGAAGGCATGGTTGGTTTCAAAAATTTTCCCAATCACCCCATCACAGGGGGCCACCATCACATTGCCAGTGGGATCTATGGCAATACCATCACCCACCACCTTATCGGCAAAAACCGGATCAGGCACTTCTTCTATCGGGACAATTTTACCCTTTAGCGGAGCTTTCAGAACCGTACCTTCTGCAGCGCCAAGCCCCAAACTTTTCTTCAGTGAATCGAAGATACCCATGATTGTTACCTACTGCTGTTACAAAATGGAGTGGAGGGAGTAATGAATGGTCGTCTATCCAGGAGCCTGTTGGGCTTATGCTTTCGAGCATAAAATTCAGTAGAACGAGTCACTGTCTTGGCTCAAGCTGCTTCGATGGATTCGTGCAATTACCCATAGGGCAGCATAAATAGCCGGTCTATTTAATCGAAGCAGCCTTGAACCGCTCATGGCTGTGGCCGTTCTTTCTGGGTTTAGGCCAAAATGGTCGTAAGCCCGACAGGCTCCTATCAGCAAGTGTCAGGATACCGCACATCGGCATAAAAAGAAAAAGCCCCGCAGTATGCGAGGCCTGATCTATCCGTTTATCTTCCAGAAGCGCCTTGTTTTGACACCCTTATTTTGAAACCAAAGTCATCAGACTGAAACAATATCAGCCACCTTCATTAAGTGGTTATCAATCAGGTTATGCTTGCTGATGGCTCTTTCCAGAGGCGTCTTGACCACCTGCTGATCACGCACGCCCACCATAATACCGCTGTCGCCATTTCTCAGGGCTTCAACCGCAGCCACCCCAAGACGGCTGGCCAGAACCCGGTCAAAGCAGCTGGGCTTTCCGCCACGCTGGATATGCCCCAGCACAGTCACCTTGACTTCATATTCCGGGAACTTGTCCTCAACCGCGCGGGAAAGCTCAAAGACACCGCCGCCTTTATCACCTTCAGCCACCACAATGATACTGGAGGTTTTACCAGCACGGCCGCTCTTCTGAAGTGACTCCATCAACTGATCAACCCCTTTTTCCTGCTCAGGAATCAGGATATCCTCTGCTCCGGAGGCAATACCAGTATTCAGCGCAATGAAGCCGGCATCCCGCCCCATTACCTCGATGAAGAACAGCCGGTTATGGGATGTGGCTGTGTCACGAATCTTGTCAATGGCCTCAACCACTGTGTTAAGAGCGGTGTCGTAGCCAATAGTGTGGTCCGTTCCATAAATATCATTATCGATGGTTCCGGGTATCCCTATGCAGGGCATACCATGCTCTTCTTCAAACAGCATGGCACCAGTGAATGAGCCATCACCTCCAATAACAACCAAGGCATCCAGCTCTGCCTTACGGGCATTTTCAAACGCCTGAAGACGCCCTTCCTTGGTTCTGAACTCCTGGCAGCGGGCAGACTTCAGAAAAGTCCCGCCCTGGTTAATGATGTTGGCCACAGAACGGGCACCCACAACTTCCAGCTGATTGTCGATCAGCCCCTTGTAACCTTCATGAATAGCAACGGGCTCAATGCCGTAGTAAATGCAGGCACGGACCGTGGCACGAATGGCCGCGTTCATTCCGGGAGCATCTCCCCCGGACGTCAGAACACCAACTCTCTTTAATTCGGTCATGCTCGGCTTTTCTCCTTACAAATGCCCATAGCGTAAAAAAAGGTTATAGCGCTTAAGCAAGCGCTCGAAAATACAACAGGGATCAACCCCAGAGTTCATTCCGGACAGCTTAGCTGATACAGATGATCTGCATGGTGTTGGTACCACCCTCAATTTCCTGACTTTCGCCCTTGGTCAGAATAATTTTGTCACCTGACTCCAGAATCCCCCGCTCTTTCAGGACCTCAATGGCTCGATCATTCACTTCGGGTCCATAGCGAGTACCACTGTCAAAAGCGACCGCTTCTACCCCTCGGTACAGGGCGACCAGCCGCTCAGTAGTTTTATAGCGGGTCAGGGCATAAATAGGCAGCCGGGAGTTAATACGGGACATCCACAGAGGGGTTGAGCCACTTTTGGTGAGGCAGACAATGGCCTTGATGTCATCCTGGTGATTAGCAGCAAACAGGGTTGCCTGGGCAATGGCCTCATCCACATGCTCAAAAGTGCCGACCTTCCTGTCGGTCATATACTCAACTGTCTGCTTTTCTGCTCCAAGGCAGATCCGGCTCATGGCCTTGACCACTTCATCAGGGCGCTTGCCGGTAGCCGTTTCCCCGGAGAGCATCACCGCATCGGTTCCGTCAAGAACCGCATTAGCCACATCAAACACTTCTGCCCGGGTAGGCTGGGTGTTATGGATCATGGACTCCATCATCTGGGTGGCGGTAATCACCGGCCTATTTAGACGACGAGCTTCGTTTATCATGTGCTTTTGGGCACCAATCAGCTCAGGGTCTCCAATTTCCACCCCGAGATCACCCCGTGCAACCATAATGGCATCGGAAGCCTTAATCACTTCGATCAACAGCTGGGGGTCATTCACTACCTCAGCCCGCTCGATCTTGGAAAGGATTGCGGCCGAGCCCCCGGCTTCCTTCAGTAACCGGCGGGCCTCTTCCACATCACCCGCACTGCGCACAAAAGAAACCGCAAGGAAATCCACCCCCATTTCCGCCGCCAGATGAATATCTTCCTTGTCTTTATCGGTCAGAGCCGCAGCAGACAGCCCGCCTCCCTGAAGATTGATCCCTTTATTGTTGGACAGCTCGCCGCCATTGATGGCCCTGGTGGTGATGGCAGAACCCTCAATACCCATGACTTCAAGACTGATGCGGCCGTCGTCCAGCAGAAGAATATCGCCGACCTTACAATCATCAGGCAGATCTTTATAAGCCAGGCCCACCTGGGTTTCGTCACCATCATCAATGGGAAGGCTGGCATCCAGAACAAAGCTGGCACCGTCCGGAAGGTGGATTTTCCCATTCTGAAAACGGCCAATGCGGATTTTCGGTCCCTGCAGGTCACCCAGAATGGCAACGCTGAGGTTCAGGCGGGCAGCAATTGAACGAACTCGCTGTGCACGTACCTTGTGATCATCCGGGTCACCGTGGGAAAAGTTCATCCGGACCACATTGACTCCCGCCTTGATCAGCTTTTCCAGCTGCTCTTCTGATTCGGTGGCAGGTCCAAGTGTTGCAACAATTTTGGTACGTCTGAGCATGATATCCTCTCGCTGATGAACCCATCGCCTTCACGGGGTCCCAAATGCGCCCCTGGGGAGTCAATACAGCAAGCGACAGGTATAGATTCTCTTGATATAAAGCTGCATGCCTGACAGCAAGAACTCTATGTCAGCAGAACCTGTGATCCACAACAACAAAACAGCCCGCACAGGCTTATAAAAAAGCTTGTGCGGGCATCCATACAGGTACTTAGCCTCAGGCGTTCATCAGAGCCTTGGCAGTATCCAGCATACGGTTGGAGAAGCCCCACTCGTTGTCGTACCAGGACATCACCTTCACCAGGTTGCCCTGAACACGGGTCTGGGTGGCGTCAAAGTTGGAGGAGTATGGGCTGTGGTTAAAGTCCATGGAAACCAGCTGCTCATGGTTCACAGAAAGAACGGTGCCCATGGCTGGGTTAGACTTGGCAGCCGCAGCGATGATCTCGTTCACTTCTTCTGCAGTAGTTTCACGACCCGCAACAAAGCTCAGGTCAACCAGGGAAACGTTCACAGTAGGAACACGAACAGCCATGCCGTCAAACTTACCTTTCAGCTCAGGCACAACCAGGCCTACAGCTGCAGCAGCTCCTGTAGCTGTTGGAATCATGTTCATGGCAGCGGCACGGGCACGGTACAGGTCAGAGTGATAAACATCGCTCAGACGCTGGTCATTGGTGTACGCATGGATAGTGGTCATCAGACCTTTTTCAATGCCCAGAGCATCATTCAGCGGCTTGGCGATTGGGGCCAGGCAGTTGGTGGTGCAGGAAGCATTGGAAATAACGGTCATGTCAGCGGTCAGGCTGTCGTGGTTAACGCCGTATACGATGGTAGCGTCAACGTCTTTGCCAGGAGCAGAAATGATGACTTTCTTGGCGCCAGCGTCCAGGTGCGGACGGCAGGCATCCTTGGAGCGGAATACACCGGTGCACTCAAAAACAACGTCAACACCCAGAGCGGCCCAGGGCAGCTTGGACGGATCACGCTCAGAGAATGTCTTGATTTCGTCGCCATTGACGTACAGAGCACCTTCACCTTCTTCAACCTGGGCGTTGAAACGACCGTGTACAGTGTCGTACTTGGTCAGATGAGTGTTGATTTTGGTGTCACCCAGATCATTAATGGCAACAATCTGATACTCGTCGCGACGACCGGCTTCGTAAAGTGCACGCAGTACATTGCGACCGATACGGCCATAGCCATTAATTGCAATCTTGATCATGATGTCTCCAATACCGTTAATCTAAGCGGCTATGCCTAAGCAATAATACCGCCCTGTATCTAGTAAATAGGATTTCCCGGGCGAATACAGCACAGTAAAAACCCCTACAGAGGACCCCCTCCACAGGGTTTAACGGCCATTCACAGCACAAATTCAGGGCTGATCGTATTCACCCAGGCACCCTTCGCAGGATCTTAATCCCGACAGCGCTCAAAACAGGTCGACAAGGGTTGACATTTAGATAGCACGGAGTTACAAATATGCAAAAGTAAACAAGACATAACACATAATCTCACACCGCTTCTCAATCGGGCCAACCGTTTGCCGAAGCTACTGGCCATTCGTTACATGACCAGCGTGATAAAGAGTGCCGGGAAAGCCATACCCAGATCGGCCACAGAGCCTGTCCGGATACTTCGGTCTAAAGTCAGTAGCAACTATAAACCATCCTGCAGAATCACTTTAGCTGAGTGATGAACTCCGCGAGATGTTCTACAGCTTTATCAGCACCTTCACCTACACCGATAATGCTGACAGTGGAGCCTTGAGTCAAGCCCAGCGTCTGCAGTTTGAATAAACTTCTGGCACTGGCCTGTCGGCCTCCAACCTCCAGACGGATATCACAATCGAACATCTTCGCCTCCTTGACGAACTGTGCTGCTGGCCGGGTATGCAGCCCATTTTCAGCGGTAATCACTACATCTTTTTTGAACATTAGTTTCTCCACAGTCTGACCAATCGGCTGAATCCTTTACAGCAGACGCGTTTCTGCTCCTCCCCCTTATTCTGACCCTCTGCAGAAAACGCTATTACCCCTCACGAAGGGCAGCCTGTTACATTCTGAAGAGCTGATCAGAGTTGAACAGTTTAACCAACTTTTTGTCATCACTCCCCGGTTTTCACCAAACGTTTTTTCTGTGAATTCGCCCGGAGGGAAAGAAATTATGTGCAAAAATATTGATCAGGGACAATTCCTGAAAACAGGGGCAAACACGACCTGCCACCTGGCATGGAAAGAATAGAGTGAAATTCTGTGGGAAAGTTCCATTCCCTGCGACTTTGTGGAGCTCAAAATCGACCGGGCTAAAGCACCATCAGCACAACCCATGGTAAGATACCCACAACGTCTTATGCCGGATTAAATGACTGTTTTTATTTTTGATACTATGAAGTCTTACCTGATTGCAGCCCTGTTATTACTCCCCTCGCTTTCTTCTGCGGAGCTTCTATCCTGCTCACAACAGCAGTCCCTCTGCGAAGCGCAGTGCCAGGTCGCCAGCCTGGGTGACGACTCAAACCTGACCAGCTGCAAGGCCGAATGTCTTGGCAAGCGGGCCTCATGCACCCTGGACTCTGGCGTGGATTCAGCAAAGGAACTGTCACAAAAGGCTACAGAAACAGGAAAGAATGTTTCAGAGAAAGCCGTTGAGGCAGGAAAGTCGGCAGTGGATTCCGCCAAATCATTCTGGAAAGGGCTCAGTGAAAGCAGTGAGCCCTGACCCGGTTCAGGAGCCTTCAGGACTCAGACATCATCCAGAGACTTCAGAGGGTAATGAGCAGGATAACCGGCCCTGGCCACCCCGGACTCCACCGCAGCCCTTGCCACAGCGGCTGAGACCTGGCCCAGGAGTCTCGGATCCGTTGGCTTGGGAATAATGTAGTCAGCACCAAAGCTCAGCTCAACGCCTTCGTAGGCATCCCTTACCTGCTGGGGAACCTCTTCTTTAGCCAGCTCCCGGATAGCGTGCACAGCCGCAACCTTCATGGCTTCATTAATTCTGGAGGCACGGACATCAAGAGCACCCCGGAAAATAAAAGGAAAGCCCAGAACATTATTGACCTGGTTCGGATAGTCGGAACGCCCTGTTGCCATAATCACGTCGGGCCGCGCTTTTCGGGCCAGCTCTGGACGAATTTCCGGATCAGGATTGGCGCAGGCAAACACGATCGGATTCACAGCCATTTTGCTCAACTGCTCTTCAGACAGCAGATCAGGCCCGGATACCCCCAGAAACGCATCAGCCCCTTCAATGGCATCATCCAATGTGCGACAGCTGGTTTCTACAGCAAAGTTCGTCTTGTACTGGTTCAAATCCTTTCGTTCGGAATGAATCACCCCCCGGCTGTCCAGCATCAGTACATTTTCCGGCTTAAAGCCACAGCTGATTAATAATTTCACACAGGAAATCGCCGCCGACCCGGCTCCAAGGCAGACCAGCTTTGCTTCTTCAATCTTTTTCCCGGCAATTTCCAGCGCATTTAACATCCCTGCCGCGGTAACAATGGCCGTGCCGTGCTGATCATCATGAAACACCGGGATATCACACTCTTCAATCAAGCGGCGTTCAATTTCAAAACACTCCGGCGCCTTGATATCTTCAAGGTTAATTCCACCAAAGGTACAGGCAATCCTTTTCACCGTATCAATAAAAGCCTGAGGGCTTTCTGAGTCCACTTCAATATCCACCGAATCAACACCGGCAAAACGCTTGAACAATAACGCCTTTCCCTCCATCACCGGCTTACTGGCGAGCGCTCCGAGATTACCCAGCCCAAGAATGGCAGAGCCATTACTGATCACCGCCACCAGATTTCCTTTACCGGTGTATCGATATGCATTGGCAGGGTCTTCCGCAATCTCCCGGACCGGCTCCGCCACCCCCGGACTGTATGCCAGGGACAAATCCCTGGCGGTTTCTGCCGGCTTGGTCAATTCAATGGCAATTTTTCCAGGCTTGGGAAAAGCGTGATAGTCCAGGGCTGCTTGTTTCATATCCATTGGCATTTTTAATACGACACCGGCAATCAGTTAATTGAAGAAGGTCAATATCATACGCCAATTGAAGAAATAAGTTCATCCCTGCGAAACAACGTTCAGAGAAGTAGTTTTACGGGAAGCTTCCACCGTATTCTGATAGAAATGGCGATACCGTTACGAATATCGAAAAGAACCGCCAGGCTTTATCGCCAGAAAGCAACGAGTGATCGGTCATTCCATAAACAATCAGGATTCAGTGCGTGGGCTCAATGGATTCTTTCTGATGCACCAGAAGCATCCATCGCTTATACCCTTTCTTCAATCGCTTTTTTTTCGTTTTGGCTTCCTGCGGGTTCATCCGGTCAACCATCCACCCCCGGGCTTCTACCTCCCGGTTGACCAGCGAATTCAGCCACCTCTGTGAGCTTTTCACTATGGATCCTGACAGTCTTAAGACCACTTCACCACGGAGTTCAACCCAGACAAAGTCACCACTCCTGGACCGGGACACCTTCTGCACTTTTCCCCTGATAATGGAAAAACCAGCACTGAGCCCAGGTGATGCTGACGACAGAACCGGGCTTTGGCCCCAGACACCCAGCCTCTTCTTTCGGGCCTGCTTTTCCTGTTCTGACAGACAGGCTTGATAGGGAGTCACTCCCTCAAAAAATACCTGAAAAGCCATTCCCTGACTTAACAGTAATGATTCAACAGATGAGCCGTCTTTAAGAAAAAGCCGTCCAAGATGCCTGCCATAACGATCCTGCCCCTGGGGTGCAGGAAGAAAAAGCAACGAACTCTGGCCTTTCAACAACCTTTCCAGGGTGCGCCTGGAGATCTCACCGAGGAGCTCACCAGGCTTGTCTTCATGGGCAATTTCCGGTGCATTGATCGACAAGAGCCTGACCTTACGACCGTCTTTGAGCCATACGGTATCGCCATCAATGACTTTCTGCAGGATCACCTTCTCCACGCCCCTGGCACCGGACTCCCAACGGCAAACCTCCCCATACCCCTGCAGAGAAAATAACAGGCACAAAAAAAAGGCCACTGTTTTCACAGTCGCCTTTTTCTGGTCCGCATCCTTTAAGCCCGTACTTTCTATAGTACTTGCCGCCTGGCACGGTTCAGAGAACAAGTCTGAATGTTTATCCATCGTGATTGCTGCCACCCTGTTTGTGGGAGCAGCACTTTCTGACAGAGACTCCAGACGCGCCCTCTATCGACAGCCTGATGCTGCTTACTTGCGGCCCAGCTTGCCGAAACGCTTGTTGAAGCGCTCAATACGGCCACCGGTATCCATCACCTTCTGGGTGCCAGTATAGAATGGGTGGCACTTGGAGCATACTTCAATGTGCAAATCCTTGCACAGAGTAGAGCGGGTCTGAATCTTGTTACCACAGCTGCAGGTCACTGTGATGTCGTCGTAATTCGGATGGATTTCCGGCTTCATTTGAATTTCCTCAAACAGATGCGTGCCGCCACCTGAGTCTTCTGGAGCAATCATGGCTACACAAAACCATGAATCCATCTTGAGACAGGCACCGCACGCTGATATTCAACCTGCCAGCAGGCTGAATGAACAAAGACGCGAGATAATACCAGACTCTGACAATGAGGCAAATAGCGCCTGGCCGCTTTTTATTGCACTGCGTAATGAACAGCGGCTTTGATCAGCCCTGGCCCCAGAGGGTACACTGGGCAGGGCGTAAACCTTTGACTCCGGACCCCGTATGACCTCCAGCCTGACAGATACTCCTCCTTCCAGCCCAGGCCCTTCCGGCTACGTGCGGGTCGCCATCCCCACCCCTTTAAGAAGGTTATTTGACTATCAGGCTCCTCAGGAAGCCCATCTGGAATCCATCCATCCCGGCATGCGGGTACAGGTTCCTTTTGGGACCCGGCAGTTAACCGGCATTGTCACCTCCATTGAAAAAGAAACAAATGTTCCACCCGAAAAGATCAGGCCCGTCACCCGGATTCTGGACACCCACCCATTGCTTCCAAAAGACGTCATAGACCTTTGTCAGTGGGCATCCCGTTATTACCATCACAGCTTCGGAGACACCCTCAGCCAGGCGCTGCCCAAAAAACTGCGGATGGGCAGCCCTGCTTCTTCAGGATCCATACCGCACTGGTTCCCGGTTTCAGAGCAGCTGGACGACGACACCCTCAAATCCTTACAAAGGGCCCCAAAACAACGGGCAGCCCTTGAGTTCATCACCCATCAGAAAACGGGTACGCCTATTGAAGCACTGGTGGAAGCCGGGTTCAGCAGAGCCATCGTACAGCAGCTTGATAAAAAAAAATGGATCACCCGTCGGGAGATAGAACCACTGCCCCAACCTTTTACCGCCATCACTGAGGCAGTCCGGTCAGCCCCCCTGAAGCTGAATGAAGAGCAACAATTTGCCTGTGAAGCCATAACGGACGGCCTGAGGGCTTTCCGCCCTTTTCTTCTGGAAGGCGTCACCGGCAGCGGCAAGACAGAAGTCTACCTGCAGGCCATTGCAGCCGCTCTGGCGGAAGGTAAACAAACTCTGGTGCTGATTCCTGAAATCGGCCTGACACCACAGACTGTCAGCCGATTCCGCCAGCGCTTTCAGGTTCCCGTCGCCTGCCTGCACTCAGGACTGAACGACAGCGAACGCCTTATGGGCTGGCTGGAAGCCGCCAACGGTTCAGCAGGGATTCTGATCTCAACCCGCTCCGGTATCTTTACCCCCATGCCACAGCTCGGCCTGATTATTGTGGATGAAGAACATGATGCGTCTTATAAGCAGCAGGACAGCCTCCGCTATAATGCCCGGGATCTGGCTATTTACCGGGCAAGGCAAAACCACTGCCCCATCGTTCTGGGATCAGCAACCCCCTCTTTGGAGAGCATGCATAACGCACGACGTGGCCGTTACACCCAGCTTCACCTTAAACAGCGGGCAGGAGCGGCACTTCCCCCCAGAATGGAGTTGCTGGATATACGACAGCAAGCCCTCCGTGACGGCCTCTCCACAGAGCTGACCAACCGGACAGCCCGTCACCTGGGTCAGGGTAATCAGGTCATGGTCTTCCTGAACCGGCGGGGCTATGCACCCTCCATGATCTGCCATGATTGCGGCACTATCATTGACTGCCCTCATTGCGACGCGCATATGACACTGCACCGGCAGCCCCCTCATATGCACTGTCATCACTGTGACTTTCAAACCGCCATTCCCTGGCAATGCCCCGCCTGCCAGAGCCGAAAACTGCAACCGGCCGGCCAGGGCACAGAGAGGACAGAACAAACACTGAACCAAATGTTTTCCGGTTACCCGGTGCTCAGGATTGACCGGGACTCCACCCGTAAAAAACAGGCTCTGTCGCAAATGCTTGAACAGATCAAAACCGGCAGGCCCTGCATCCTTCTGGGCACCCAGATGCTGGCCAAAGGGCACCACTTTCCCGATGTCACTCTTGTGGCCATCATCAATGCCGATGCAGGTCTGTTCAGTGCAGACTTCCGGGGACTGGAACGGACTGGCCAATTGATCATGCAGGTGGCAGGTCGGGCCGGGCGCGGCAACAAGCCTGGCGAGGTACTTATCCAGACCCACAACCCTCAACACCCTTCCCTGCAGCTGCTGTCACTGAACGATTACAGCCGTTATGCAGATCACCTGTTTATTGAACGACAGCAGCTGAACCTGCCGCCACAGGGCTTTCTGGCCATGATCAGGGCAGAATCCCCACACAACGGAGAGAGTGAAACATTACTGGCCGGACTGCGGCAAATGGTGGAACAGATGCATTCCAGAGGAGAAGCCCAGGAGGTCCGGGTACTGGGGCCGATTCCCGCCCCCATGGAAAAACGGCAGGGAAAATATCGCTGGCAGCTAATGCTCCATGGCAACCATCGAAACCACCTGCACAAAGCCATCGCCAACCTGGTTCACTACCTGGAAAACCAGCGCCTGCCAGGAAAGCTGAAATGGACCGTGGATATTGATCCTCAGGAGATGAGCTGACCCGTTATAACAAAACGCCAGATGTACCACGAGCCTTCAGCCAGCGAGAACCTTCCATCACAGACATCGCAAATCATAGCATTCGTGCCAGCGCCTGAATCTGGCCCCGCTGGAAATTCTGCATGGCATTTTCCCGGGCAAAGGCCAGATAACTGCGAATTTCATGATCCGGAAGACTGCGGTAGGTATAAAGAAAGATATTCCTCATCCGGTCCGACATTCCCTTGCGGATCGTTGGTTTCTCTCGTGCTTTCAAAACCTGTGCCGGTCGCATGGGCTGCCCATCCCCCAGCGGCATCACTTCCCGCAAAAGACGCTGGGCCCCTACTGAGGCACTGGCAGCCAGCTCAGTACTCAACTCCACCGCATCCAGAACCTCCATCAGTTCCTCCAGCAGACGAATTCGGCTGGTTCTGGGCACCTGCTGGGACAGTTTTTCCTGGATATACGACTCCATTCGTTCAAAATTGGCGGGGTCATTGGCCTGGGCTTCCAGGTGAAGAATTTTCTGCCCCAGGGGGGAGCTGTACCAGTCAATCAGCCGTAGCAGCTCTCCCACGGACAACGCTTCATCCAGAGTTGCCTTCATGGAAGAGCGAAAATAATCGGAGCTGTACCTTACCTTTACAACCTGATTAACGGTATCAACCACTTCTTCCGGAAGGGGGTATCGCTGCTGCTGCAGCGTCATACTGTCATGCACCCACTGCAACTGCCGTTCAAGATCAGCGCTGTCATAAAGCTCTTCGAGCAACAGATCTTTATCCGCCGCAACGGAGTTAAAGACAGCCGGAGGGGTTAACTGGGCAATTAACAGGGCAAGGGAGGTCAACAGCCATACAACCACCAATCTCTTTCCATCCATCTCTTTCCATCCATGGCCAGAGCCGAGTTGAGTCTGTGGTGCCGGAAGCCTGTCGGGCTTATGCTTTCGAGCATAAAATTCAGTAGAACGAGTCAAATTGTTCGATGGATTCGTGCGAATAGTTGACCTATTTAATCGAATTCATCGGACAATTTGGCCGTTCTCCCTGGATTTTAAGCCGAAATTGTCGTAAGTCCGACAGGCTTCTAGTGTCTTTTTAAGATACCCCCTCAAAAATCAATCGTAAAGCTTACTGACCAGAGCGGTAACCGCCGTTTCTACCCGCAGGATTCTGGGTCCCAGATGAATTCGCTCAAACCCTGCCTGCTCCAGCTTTTCCACTTCATAAGGAATAAAGCCGCCCTCAGGGCCAATGGCCAGAACCGCCTCATCGGTGATCTGGTGTGGACAGGCGCTTCCCCGCCCTGGATGAGCCACCAGCCCTCGCTTGCCTTTCACCAGCTCTGGCAGGCGATCTTCAACAAACGGCTTGAACCTTTTTTCCAGAATCACTTCCGGCAGAACCGTATCCCGAGCCTGCTCCAGCCCCAGTACCAGCTGCTCACGAACTTTGCCCGGCTCCAGCCAGGGTGTCTGCCAGTAACTCTTTTCCACACGATAGCTGTTCATAAGGATGATTTTCTTCACCCCGAGTGCAGTGAGGTGCTGAAGTGAGCGCTTGAGCATTTTCGGCCGGGGAAGGGCCAGAAGCAGCGTCAGCGGGAGAGGCTCAGGTGGATTTTCTGTCAACTCCACCGACAACCGTATCTGACCGGAAGAAAGATGAGTAATGGTGCCAGCCCCCACCTTTCCATTGATACAGCCCACCCGGAGCTGATCCCCCTCCCGGGCACAATGCACATCCATTACATGTTTGAGTTGTCGCTCATTCAGCACAACCTGCCGGTCATCAATAAAATCCTGGGGAGTGAGTAAAAGAAGGTTCATTCTGTGGGCATACCTGGAAAACAACAACACTAGCAGAGAGTGATCCCTCTGCGATAATCATCCACAATACGGTCAATTTCATCCATTACGGTTTTCAGGGTCTTTTCGGAAAGCCCTGGTCGAATCGCCTGTATTGCTGCTCTCAACTCATCAACATCATCAAACTGGCCTGCAAGCACTTCCCTCAACCCCTTCATTTCAGGGTCAGAGCATAACCATACAAGCCCGGCCGAAACCACCTTAATGGGAACCATGAATGGGGAAGAAGACGCAGCCGAAGGGGAAAGAAGGTCTTTATCAGAACGGGAATATGACATACTTCCTCCCTGAAAGGGTCATAACCAGCAAAATGCATTGCTCTAAACCATAGCCAACCTTAACCAGGGCTGCTGAAGAGGCGGATAAAACCTGCCATACAGAGGATCAAAGTTCTTCCTGAGGCACTTTCCGACTTTTCACCAGCCTGGAAAACAGAATACCGCACTCAAACAGCATCCACATGGGAACCGCCAGAAGGGACTGGGAGATAATATCCGGAGGCGTCATAAACATACCGATCACAAAACACCCCACCACCACATAAGGCCGCTTTTTGGACAGGTTTTCCACTGTGGTTACGCCGGACCAGACCAGCAACACCGTCGCTACCGGAATTTCAAACGCCAGGCCAAAGGCAAAAAACAGCTTAAGGATGAAATCCAGATAACTGTTAATATCCGTCATGACCGTCACCGACTCGGGGCCAACCGAGGTAAAAAAGGAGAAAATCAGCGGAAACACCACGTAATACGCAAAAGCGATGCCCAGATAAAACAGCATAATACTGGCGATCAACAGGGGGATAGCCACCACCTTTTCATGACGGTAGAGCCCCGGTGAGATAAACGCCCAAGCCTGATGCAGTATAAAAGGGATGGCAATGAACAGTGACAGAACGATGGTCAGCTTGAAAGGCGCCAGAAAAGGCGAAGCCACCTCGGTGGCAATCATGGTGCTGCCCTCTGGCAGACTGGCCCTCAGCGGCTCTGAGATATACAGATAGATATCGTTGGCAAAATAAAACAGTCCGGCGAACACCACCAGAACAACCACCAGGCTTCTCAGCAGACGACTGCGCAGCTCAAGCAGGTGCTGTACGAGAGGCTGCTCTTGATCCTTTTCGGGGGGCTGGGATTGGTCAGACATATTACAGCTTGTCCTTAATGGAAGACGGTTCGTGGCCCACCCTGTCACCGGGCTGTTGCAGCTCTTCAGCAGAACGGCCAGTAGCCTCTTCACCCACTGGCTCTTTCCGGGCTGAAGGCTCTCTATGGGCTAAAGGCTCTTCTGATGAATCCAGACCCTCTTGGAGGCCGGAAGCATCAGCCCCCACTGACTGCTTCAGATCGTTGATTTGGCTCTGAAACTGTTCCCGGGTCCTGTTAAGCTCTTTCATAACCGCTTCATTGTGCAGTTGACGCTTGATCCCATCCGCATCAATTTCCTTTTCCAGCTCTTCCTTGACCGACTGGAAACTCCGGCGGATCTTGCCCACCCAGTAGGCGGTAGTCCTGATGGCCTGGGGCAACCTCTCAGGGCCCAGAACCACAAGAGCAATCACAGCGACCAGCAATAACTCTGTAAACCCGATATCAAGCACAGCGAATTCTCACAGCTTTTATCTTCACACCCTCACACCTTCTCACTCACCCAAAGTGCTGAAACAGAACAAAGCCTGCCAGGTGAAACCGGCAGGATCTGAACGCCATCCCCTATTGGTTGTGATCAGTGCTGCTTACTTTTGCTCGCCTTGTCCAGATCGGACTCCAGCGGACGGGTTTCATCGGAAACGGCAGGCTTCTCTTCCTCAGAGTTCAGCGCTTTTTTAAACCCCTTGACCGCGCCTCCCAGATCAGAACCCATGCCCCGCAGCTTTTTGGTTCCAAAAAGCATGACCACAATCAGCAATATAATCAGCAATTGCCAGATACTGATGCCACCAAATCCCATTTTTCTCTCCTTCAGCTCCAGCCGGAAGCCAATTCATCAATAAACGTCTGACGACTATCTTACCCCATGAACCACCACGGACTCATCAGGGTTTTCCAATGGAAATGACGACAGTGCCACATTCTTTCAAAGGCAGCCTCTGATCAACGCCCCGTCGTTCAATACGATTATGAAGACGGGCGGGATGCCTTTTCCTCAATGCCTGAAAGACCGAATCGCCTTTCCAGCTCCTTAAGTACGTCGGCTGGTTCCAGATCAAGGTGCGACAACATCACCATGGTGTGAAACCAGAGATCGGCGGTTTCATAAACCACCGCCTCTTTACTGCCACCGGATTCAGTCCCTTTGGCAGCAATCAGGGTCTCCGCCGACTCCTCTCCCACTTTTTTCAGGATCCGGTCCAGGCCTTCATTATGCAGCCTGGCCACATAAGAGGAATCCGGATCTGCCTGACGGCGATGGCTCAACACTTCGGTCAACTGTTTAATTATATCGTTCACGTTTTAACCCGTAAGATGATTTACCACAGGAGAGAGCCCCCCTACCGATCTCCATAAATCGATTCAGGGTCTTTCAGTACCGGTTCTTCGGTTTGCCACACACCACCATCGGAGGAATCCAAACGCCGATAAAAACAGGACTGTCGTCCAGTATGACAGGCTATCCCCCCCTGCTGCTCAACCACCAGCAACAAGGCATCCCCGTCACAGTCCAGACGACACTCAACCAGTTTCTGGGTATGACCCGAAGATTCACCTTTACGCCACAACTGATTGCGGGAACGGGACCAGTAAATCGCCACCTGCTCCTGAATCGACAGCGCCAGTGACTCCCGGTTCATCCAGGCTTGCATCAGCACCTTTCCGGTTTCCACATCCTGGGCGATCGCGGCAACCAGACCGTCATCATTCCATTTCACGTCATCAAGCCAGTCCGTCGCACTCATGGTTTTCCTCCCCTTCCCCTGTTTATCTTATCGTGAAAACACCTCGGCATTTTCTTCTTAGCGCAGCAATAACCAGCCACCGGTCGCGACCATCAGCAGGCCCACTGTGGGAGCCTCCAGGGCAAGGACTCCCGAAGCCGCCAGAAAACCGGCCCCGGCCGCCAGCATCACCAGACCTAACCGCCCCTGAGCACGGCGACGCTGCTCTGCCCTGACCTGCTGCTGAAACAGCTGCTCCTGCTGAAGCGTTAACTGCTTTAGGTTGGCCACCACTTTCTGGGCAACCACCGGAGCACTGAGAATCCAGTCGGCACTGTGTTCTTTGATTGAGCAGGCGATGGCCTTTGGGCTGACCTGATCCTTGATCCAGCGCTCTAGAAAAGGTTGGGCAGTGGCCCAGAGATCCAGATCCGGATACAGCTGCCGCCCAAGCCCCTCAACATTCAACAGGGTTTTTTCCAACAGCACCAGCTGGGGCTGAACCTCCATATTAAACCGTCGTGCAACTTGAAACAGACGCACCAGCAACTGGCCAAAGGAAATGTCTTTCAGGGGCTTTTCAAAGATGGGCTCACAAACGGTTCTGATGGCCGCCTCCAGCTCTCCCACCGGGGTATCCCGGGGAACCCAGCCCGAGTCCACATGCAACTGAGCCACCTTACGATAATCCCGGCGGAAAAAGGCCAGCAGATTACTGGCAAGATAGCGCTGATCTTCCGGCTCCAGTGTCCCGATAATACCGCAGTCTATACCAATATAACGGGGCTCACCGGGGTTACTGGCATCAATAAATATATTGCCAGGATGCATATCCCCATGAAAAAAACGATCCCGGAACACCTGAGTAAAAAAGATTTCCACTCCTCTCTCGGCCAGTTTCTTCATATCCACATTCTGAGCTTTCAGCTCAGCAATATCAGAAACCGGAATGCCATAGATACGCTCCATCACCATCACCCTTGGACGGCAATAATCCCAATACACCTGGGGGACAAACAGCAAGGGGGATGACAGAAAGTTTCGCCTTAACTGGGAGCAGTTGGCCGCTTCCCGAAGCAGGTCAAGCTCATCAAGAATGGTGCGTTCATAGTCCGCAACCACCTCTACCGGCCTCAACCGCTTTGCCTCCCGGGATAAAGAACGAATCATGCGGGCAAACAGGTACATCAGCCGGATATCCTTGCGGATCACCCGGTCGATGCCCGGGCGGATCACCTTGACCACCACCTCCTCACCCGTATGAAGGCGGGCACTGTGAACCTGGGCCACCGACGCAGAAGCCAGGGGTTCACGGTCAAAATGGGCAAACAGGGTATCTACATCACTGCCCAGACTGGCCTCAATGATGGCCACTGCTTCTTCCCCGGGAAACGGAGGCACCTTATCCTGAAGCCGGGACAGTTCATCACTGATATCATCGGGCAACAGGTCCCGGCGGGTGGATAAAATCTGGCCAAACTTGATAAAAATCGGCCCCAGGGCCTCCAGGGATAAACGAATACGCTCCCCGCGGGGAGCGTGGTTTCGTATGCAATAACGCCATGGAAGCAGTCGCAGCAAACCGCGTAGCCAGAAAGGCGCACGTTCGCTGTCAATCAGGTCATCCAGCCGGTTGCGGGCAACAGCAGCAACAATTTTCAACAGACGGATCAACAGCAGTTCCCCCGGCTCAAGACGCCTTGACACTCTTTAGACCAAAGCCTCGACACAAGTCGAGGCATAAAATAGAGCAATGAAAGTGAAAATAATCAAGACAGGAAAGCACACTCCCGGCCTCAGTCCGAATTTTTATCAAACGCATTTTTTACCGTGAGCGGCGCATCCATGCTCTGGCCAGCCGGGCCTCTCAGCAGCCCTTCTACCCGACTTTCCAAACAGCCAACCGAGTCAACCAGCTGGCTCAACTCATCCCCAAACGCATCCACTTCCGGCCGGGAGGGTGCCATCTGCAGCTCTTCCTGAATAAAACCTCCTGCATTATCCACCATAAGCTGCCGCCCCTGCTGGACCTGCCGACCCGCAAAGCGAAGCCCCCGGACAATAAAATGCCCGCCCAGGTCCCCAAAGACGCGGCACAGAACAGGCTCCCAATCCAGTTCAACCAGATTGTGGGTAGCCTCAAGCTCATTGAGTAACTGAGAGCAGCCGGACACCTCAACCCCTGATGCGTCTTCAAAGTTCACTGGCCGTTGAACAACCAGGGAAGCAAGGGACACACCTGAACCCTTGAACACAGCATCACACTCTTCTTCAAAGACACTGGCCAGCCGCAGGCCGTCCCTTTCCAGGTGGATGAAGCATTCCATGTCAGGCGAAGTCACCTGGACCCTGATCACTTTCCCTGCGTAGGCGGATAGCCGCTTGAAAACCACGGGATCGAGCGACAACAGTGCATTAACCTGCCGCTCAATAGCCATCAGTAATCCAGTCTTTATAACAGGGTCATGGGCAGCCATCAGGGCTTGACTCCCTTATGCAGGGCAACAATCCCCCCAGTCATGTTGTGGTAGGCCGTATTCACAAAACCGGCCTCCTGCATCATGGCTTCCAGAGTCTCCTGATCAGGGTGCATCCGAATGCTTTCTGCCAGGTATTTGTAACTCTCAGAGTCACCGGCCACCAGCTTGCCCATCATCGGCAGCAGCCGGAATGAGTAGGCATCATAGGCTTTGGTCAGCAGCGGGTGGTGGGTTTTGGAAAATTCGAGAACCAGAAGCCGCCCCCCTGGTTTCAGGACACGACACATGGAACGCAGGGCTGCGTCCTTATCGGTGACATTGCGCAAACCAAAAGAGATGGTAATGCAGTCAAAGGTATTGTCTGGAAAAGGGAGGCACTCGGCATTGGCTTGGACAAACTCCACATTGCCCACCACACCGTTGTCCAGCAGCTTATCCCGCCCCACTTTCAACATGGAGTCGTTGATGTCCGCCAGCACCACACAGCCTTTGTCGCCGACCCTGCGGGAAAACTGCCGTGCCAGATCACCCGTCCCCCCGGCAATGTCGAGCACCGACTGACCGGGCCTGACGGCGGACAACTCGATGGTGAAACGCTTCCAGATCCGATGAACCCCCATGGACATCAGGTCATTCATCACATCGTAGCTACTGGCTACCGAATGAAACACACCCGCAACCAGGCCTTCTTTTTCCTTGCGGGGCACATCCCGATAGCCAAAGTGGGTAGTACCGTCACCTTCCTGATTGCCACTGCGCTTGCCACTGTCTGTCATGACCCTTCCCGGCCTTCTTCAATCTTTTCAGGGTGGCTATTGTAATGGCAAAACGCCCTCACCCCAACCCTCTCCCAAAGGGAGAGGGAGTAGATTGGAGTTTAATGGGAGGAAGTGCTTTTTATTCGATCTCTCTTCAGGCGAGAGTGCCGTAGTGAAGGACTACCTTCCCCCTCTCCCTTTGGGAGAGGGGCGGGGTGAGGGCATTAAGAGAAACAACCCTGAAAAAAAAGAGCTATACCTGTCCTTCCAATCAAACAACACCGACGCCGATCAGAATGACATTAACCCGCCACGCCAGGGCTCTAAGAAGCAACAGTACAGACGCTGAACAGCACCTGTGGTATTACCTGAGAGGCTCAAGACTACTAGAGCGAAAATTTCGCAGGCAACACCCTGTGGGCCCTTTTATAGCGGACTTCGTCTGCCTCTCCCACAGCCTGATCATAGAATTGGACGGTGGGCATCACCAGCAACAGAAAGGCAAGGATCTGGAAAGAACCCGCTGGCTCGAAAACCAGGGGTTCACAGTACTTCGGTTCTGGAATCACGATGTATTGCAGCAGACAGAAGCAGTGCTGGCAGAGATTGCCCGTCACCTGAAGTAGCCACCCTCAACCCTCACCCCAACCCTCTCCCAGAGGGAGAGGGGGTAGATCGGAGTTCAACGGGAAGAGGACTACCTTCCCCCCTCTCCCCTTGGGAGAGGGCCGGGGTGAGGGGAACCTATACCAGCCTGACCACAGTAGCATCAGGGTCTCGACTGGCCCCGGCCTCATGAAGTTGCCGCAGGTACTCCTCCCAGTGGCGGTTCTGGTTGATGCACAAATCATGCAGATAACCCCAGTCATAGATACCGCTGTCATGCCCATCATCAAACAACAACTTGATGGCGTAATTCCCCACCATCTCAATGCCATCAATGCCCACATTCAATTTGCCAGCCTGAAGTACTGGCTTACCGTGCCCCCTGACTTCCGCCGAGGGGCTCAACACCCGGAGAAACTCAGCGGGAAGACGAAAGTTCTGGTCACCAAACTGAATGCCCAGCTCTTTTGAGCGTTTATGAAGATTAAGGGCTGAAGGAACCGGCTTTTCATTCACTGTTTTCATGAAACTCTTTGGACGAAAACGTCTCTCGATCAATCTGGCCTATATTCTATCGGACCCCGGCAACTTTTGTCAGGAGCGATTGCCCCGCTTGTGCTCCCCAAAAGAACTGCTGTAACCTGAAAATAAACAGCCCTGGAGGCGTATAACATGGATCGTCCCCTTCCCCCACATATTGCTGACCAGGAGATTGACCTGTTCGAACTGGTCATCCGGCTCTATCAGAAAAAAACCATCATTATTCTCTGCACCCTGTTAGCAACCATGACCGCTATTGGCATCGGCTTCCTGCTGCCTGAAAGCTACGTATCCAGAGCCATTATCTCCCACAGCAATCAGGGGCAATTTTACCAGCCCAATCTTAACCTGATAAACATATATCCGGATGACAACAGCGGATTATGGGCCACAAGCAGTGTTTCTCAAAATAACCAACCTGAGTCACGGGAACCCATCACCCTCCAGTCGGAAGCCGTCTTCAAACAGTTCGAAAAGCAGTTAACCAACCCTGCTATACAGCATAAAGCCCTTGAATCCAACAACCTGCTCCCGGATAACAATCCGGAACAGGCAAAGAGCATCATCTCCATTCATTCCGACAAGAGAGCCAATACTCCCCGGATAACCATTGAATTAACAGCGGACACTGCAACAGCCGCTGCCAAAGCCATCAACGAAGACCTGATCCCACTGGCAGCCAATGCGGTTATTCAGGACCTTGAAACCAACCATACTGCACTGAGAAATCTGAGACTGGCCGCACTGAAAAGAGAAGTCCGCCAGCTGGAGGCTCGCTTTATCGCAGAGACACAAACAAGAGTAAAAGAACTGCAGGATCACCTTGCCCTCGCCCGGATACAGAGTGGCACGAATCTTTCCACTCTATTTCCGAACGAAAATGCGTTAGCCACAGCTTTAATCTCCCCGGTACAGCTGGAAGCCCGAATAAATCAGCTGAAGAGCATTCAGGAACAATATGCCTTTTATTCAACGGATGACACAGCAAGCACCCCGGAGAAACCTTACATTAGCGAGGTAACGGATAAAGTGCTGGAAATAAAAGCACTGCAGGCATTGACCATTGATTACTCGAACATCAGTCCGGTCAACATTGAACAACCCGCAACGCTACCTCTGCATCCCAAAACACCCCAGAAAGCCAAAATGGCGGTGATCGGTTTTATTCTGGGGGGCATGATCGGAGTATTTATTGCCCTGATGCAGATCTCCTTGAGCAATCGAAGAAAAGCTTATCAGGAAGTCGCCTACCAGGAAGTAAAGCTGGATGAACCTGCTCGAAGCACAACAACTGCTTCGTAAAGTACCAACCTCCCTTTGGGCTTTCCCTAATGCCCTCACCCCGGCCCTCTCCCAGGGGGAGAGGGAGAAAAGAGCCCCTTATTCCTTTCAATCCCGACCTACCCCCTCCCAGGGGGAAAAGGGAGAAAAAGCGCCGATCTTCCATTCAACTCCAACCTACCCCTCTCCCTTTGGGAGAGGGTTGGGGTGAGGGGTTAAGGGATTAGGGTGAGGAAAAAGGCGTGAAAGCCTTACAGAATATAACGACTCAAATCTTCATCCTGAACCAGCTCACCCAGATGCTGGTCCACATAAGCGGCATCAATGGTCAGGGGAGCCCCTTCCTGACTGCTGGCCAGATCAGCAGCACTGTAGGACACTTCTTCCAGCAACCGCTCCATCACCGTGTGCAAACGACGGGCACCAATATTCTCAGTGCGCTCATTCACCTGCCAGGACACTTCAGCGATGCGACGAATGGCATCCCCGGCAAACTCAATGTTCAGGGACTCCGTTGCCATCAGTGCCTGATACTGCTCAGTCAGTGAGGCATCCGGTTCGGTCAGGATGCGCATAAAGTCATCAGAGGACAGCGCCTTAAGCTCTACCCGGATGGGCAGACGCCCCTGCAACTCCGGAATCAGGTCAGACGGCTTGGCCAGATGGAAAGCACCGGAGGCAATAAACAGAATATGGTCGGTCTTCACCATGCCATATTTGGTGGACACCGTGCATCCCTCAATCAGAGGCAGCAGATCCCTCTGGACGCCTTCACGGGAAACATCAGCACTGGCACCGCTGGAACGTTTGGCCACTTTGTCGATCTCGTCAATAAAGACAATACCATTCTGCTCCACGGCATCCACCGCTTTGGACTTCAGCTCATCTTCATTGATCAGCTTGACCGCTTCTTCGTCCTGAACCAGCTTCATGGCATCCTTCACCTTCAGCTTGCGGTTTTTGGACTTGCCGGTGTTCAGATTGGAGAACATGCTCTGAAGCTGGCTGGTCATCTCTTCCATACCAGGAGGCGCCATAATCTCAACCCCCATGGCCGCTTCACGGACATCGATTTCGATCTCCTTGTCATCCAGGTCCCCTTCCCGCAATTTCTTGCGGAACACCTGACGGGTTGAGTTATCCTGGGGCTGGGATTCTTCCCCAAAATTTCTGGGAGGTGGCAACAAAGCATCCAGGATGCGCTCTTCTGCGGCATCCAGGGCTTTGTGACGAACCCGCTCCATTTCCATTTCACGGAGCATTTTTACGGCAGCGTCCATCAGGTCACGGACAATGGACTCAACATCACGGCCCACATACCCGACTTCGGTGAACTTGGTGGCTTCCACCTTGATAAACGGTGCATTGGCCAGCTTTGCCAGCCGACGGGCAATCTCAGTCTTACCAACACCGGTAGGGCCGATCATCAGGATATTTTTCGGGCTGATTTCATTACGCAGCCCTTCACTGAGCTGCATTCTCCGCCAGCGGTTGCGCAGGGCGATGGCCACGGCACGCTTGGCGTCATCCTGACCAATAATATGTTTGTCCAGTTCATGGACGATTTCGCGGGGCGTCATATCAGACATATCTGAAACTCATTTAAATGGGCGGCAACAAAAAAGGCCGGGGCTTTTTATGGCTGAGGGCTCTATACGGCAAAAGCCGTTTCGAATCCCCCTCAGGCACCAGCCAGCTCTTCAATCACCTGATTCTGGTTGGTGTACACACAGACGTCGGCGGCAATCGTCAGACTTTTTTCGACAATATCCCGTGCGCCCATTTCTGTGTTCTGATACAGGGCCTTGGCGGCTGACTGGGCATAGAAGCCACCGGAACCAATGGCCAGAATGCCATCTTCTGTCTCCATCACATCACCATTCCCGGTAATGATCAGGGACGCGCTGGCGTCCGCCACAATCAACATGGCCTCCAGCTTCTGCAGACTTCTTTCCGTCCGCCACTCTTTGGCCAGCTCCACAGCAGACTTGACCAGGCGCCCCTGATGCTTTTCCAGCTGGGCTTCAAAACGCTCAAACAGGGTAAAAGCATCCGCAGTGCCACCGGCAAATCCGGCAATCACCTTACCATGGTATAAGCGACGGACTTTATGGGCGTTACCTTTGATGACGGCGTCGCCCAGCGAAACCTGGCCATCGCCACCAATCACTACACTGCCACCACGGCGGACGGACAGAATCGTTGTGCCACGATATTGTTCCAAGGTTCGCTCCTTAAAGAATCAATCAAATGGATGGATGGAATCTAATATTGGGGGGGGATATCAATAATCAAGCCCGCCCCGGGAAAAAACTGAAGCAGGGCGGGCCGCGTTTATTTATACGCTTTTGAAAAAAGAAGGAAAACCGTTATTTCAACTGCAAAAGCAGGCTGTCGATGTTCTGACTGGCCAGCACCTGCTGGGCGTTATGCAGAGAAGAGCGATCCATAAACGGTCCCAGCTGAACCCTGTGCCAGGTTTCACCGCTGCCTACATTCACTTTTTCAACCCTGGGATCCAGCCCCTGAAGCAGCAGCTGGGCTCTCAGACGATCCGCATCCTGGGCATTTCTGAACGACCCTGCCTGAAGCAGATACTTCCTGGGCGCCCCACTCAGGGAATCACTGCCCTTTGTATCTCCCTTTTTATCTTTTGCCCCTGAACGGTCAGCCTGCTTTTCCGGAGCAGGGCGGGAAGACGGTTCAGCCATGGGAAGTGTTACCTCTGACTCAGGCAACAGGGTATAAAAATCAAATACCGGCTGACTGCTTTTTTCTGACTTATCCGGGGACGCTTCCGAAGCCTTATCCGCAACCGTTCTTACATCCACCGCCGACGGGGTCAGCCCGGCAAGAAATGCCCCGAAAAAGCCAATCGCCAGCCCCGCCAGCAACCATACCCAACCGGGGAGACCGGCTGAGACCTTGTTTCTGGAACCGGAAGACTTGCTGGCTCCCCTTTTACTGGTCGTTGATCTGGATGTCATCTCACTGTATTACCAAAAGCGAATCGTCATTGGGGCCTATTATCACCGCCAACACCCGTAGCGGGTCAAGCAGCAAAATTCCGGTTAACCCCACACCCTGTATGAACCCTTCAGGAAATGAACAAGCTCGCTCAGCCCGGCAGAACCAATACATCTATTGAGCAGGCCCCTCTTTTTCGATAGCATTCACCCATGAAAAATCATAGCTTGAAACAACAACCTGCCTGCCGGTTTTCCACCCGGACTATCCTTACTGCCTGCCAGCTCGCCGCACCACAGGAAGCTTTCCTGCGCCGATGAGGGTGACTGGATAGAAAACAGGCACACCCGTTGATGAAAGCACGTTCTGCCAGCTGCCAAAAGGCCTTCAGCCTTCGACTGACCAGCCCTTTCAGGCAGTCAGGCAATCCATGAAAAGAGCAGCCGCCACTCAGCACATTATTTGATCAGCCAGAGAGCTGACGGTTAACGACATTTTTACAGCGAGTTTCAGACCAAGGACTCATGCATGAACATTCTCAAGCTGCTTGAAGACAGAGTCATCAAAGCGCTTATGGCCGCCGGTGCCCCCGAGGGCACCCCTGCCATGGTCCGTGCCAGTGCCCGGGCCAACTTTGGCGATTACCAGTGTAACGCCGTTATGGCCGCCGCCAAAAAAATGGGGTTAAACCCCCGCGAACTGGCTCAGCAGGTCCTGGATCAGCTGGACCTGGATGGCATTGCCAGCAAAACAGAGATCGCCGGCCCGGGGTTCATCAACATTCACCTTGACTCAGACTGGCTGGCCAGAAACCTCAATTCAGCAGTCAAAGATGACAGGGCCGGTGTTGCCCTGGCCGATAAAAAACAGACCGTCGTTGTGGATTATTCGGCTCCCAACGTGGCCAAAGAGATGCACGTAGGGCACCTGCGCTCCACCATTATTGGAGACTCCTCCGCCAGAACCCTGGAGTTTCTTGGCCACAAAGTGGTTCGCCAAAACCATCTGGGCGACTGGGGCACACAGTTTGGTATGCTGATCGCCCACCTGGAAGAGCTGGAAAAAGAA
The DNA here is from genome assembly GCF_057680865.1 of Endozoicomonas sp. Z74. NCBI lineage: Bacteria > Pseudomonadati > Pseudomonadota > Gammaproteobacteria > Oceanospirillales > Endozoicomonadaceae > Endozoicomonas > Endozoicomonas sp. Z74. Next base: position 5,935 of record NZ_JBLYZI010000064.1, on the reverse strand, counting down.
AGCCAGGAAGCCATGGGCATGGAGCTGTCCGACCTGGAAACGTTCTACCGGGAAGCCAAAAGGCACTTTGATGAAGACGCTGATTTTGCCACCCGTGCCCGAAGCTACGTGGTCCGGCTCCAGGCGGGCGATGAATACTGCCTGAAGCTCTGGAAAAAACTGGTGGACATTACCCTGTCCCACAACCAGGAAACCTATGACCGTCTGAATGTCTCCCTGACCCAGGCGGATGTCATGGGCGAAAGCGCCTACAACGACAGCCTCCCGGTCATCATCCGGCTGCTGGACGAGAAGGGACTGCTGAGTGAAGACGACGGCGCCAAGGTGGTCTTCCTGGAGGAGTTCAAAAACAAGGAAGGCGACCCCATGGGGGTGATTGTTGAGAAATCCGGTGGCGGCTTCCTCTATTCAACCACCGACCTGGCTGCATTGCGGCACCGGTGCCACACCCTGAATGCTGACCGGGTGCTTTACTACGTCGATGCCCGACAGGGCCAGCATTTTGAACAGATTTTCACCATTGCCCGAAAAGCAGACTTTGCTTCAGAGCATGCCCAGCTGGAGCACCACGCCTTTGGCATGATGCTGGGGAAAGATGGCAAACCCTTCAAAACCCGCTCCGGAGGCACCATCAAACTGGCGGACCTGCTGGATGAGGCTGAAGAGCGAGCCGCTGCCCTGATCGCCAGCAAGTCAACCGACCTGACTGAAGAGCAGAAGGTCAATGTCATCAAGGCCGTGGCCATTGGCTCCGTTAAATACGCCGACCTGTCCAAGAACCGCACCAGTGACTACGTATTTGACTGGGATAATATGCTGGCGTTTGAGGGCAACACCGCCCCTTACCTTCTCTATGCCTATACCCGGATCATGAGCATCTTCCGCAAGGCCGGGGTTAATGAGTCTGACCTGAACGGTGAGATCCTTATTGAAAGCAATGAGGAAAAGGAACTGGCCCTGAAACTTTGCCGCTTCAGTGAAACCATTGATTCCGTAGCCAGAGAAGGTATGCCACATCTGCTGTGCGCCTACCTTTACGATATTTCCGGGGCCTTTATGAAGTTTTACGAAGCCTGCCCGGTCAATAAGGAAGGGGTTTCAGAAGCCCTGCGCGCCAGTCGTCTACAAATCTGTTCCCAGACCGCCCGAACCCTGAAGATCGGGCTTGGACTGCTGGGCCTGGAAACCGTCGACCAGATGTAATCTGGACAACACCTGTCTTTCATCCGCTGAATTGATAAAGGGGTGAAAGACAGGTGTCAGTCAGGTTTCCAGCATAAACGTCACTGGTCCATCATTCAGAAGAGCCACTTCCATATGGGCACCAAACTCACCAGTCGCCACATCCAAGTGTGCTTTGCGAGCCCGATCAACAAAGTAGTTATACATTTTTTCGCCATGCTCCGGAGAAGCGCCGGAACTGAAGCCTGGCCGTAACCCTTTACGGGTATCGGCCACCAGGGTAAACTGAGACACCACCAGAAGTCCTCCTCCAGTCTCTTTCAGACCCAGGTTCATCCTGCCCTGGTCATCACTGAAAATACGGTATTTCAGAACCTTTTCCAGCAGTTTGTCAGCCCTGGCCTGGTCGTCACCCCTTTCCACCCCCAGCAGCAACAAAATGCCGGATTCTATTTCCCCAACGGTTTTTCCATCAACCACTACACTGGCGTGCTGAACACGCTGAATCAGCCCCTTCATTCCCTCTACTCCTTAATTGGTAGCAACACTGCCCTCCTCTCCCTGTGGGAGAGGAGGGCAATAAGGTTGATTTTATCCCTTCTATCAATAAAACTCCGTTCCCCCTCTCCCTTTGGGAGAGGGCCGGGGTGAGGGAGAAGATGCGGTTGCCCCGACACTATTATTCCCGACCAAATCCTCAGGAAGCCAGCTTACGGGCAAATCGATCCGTTGCGCGAACCAGGGCATCCACAGTGCCGGGCTCGCAAGAGGCATGGCCCGCCTCGCGGATGATCTGGAGATCCACCTCCGGCCAGTGATCGGCCAGCGCCTGGGCATTATCCAGAGGACAGATCATATCGTAGCGCCCATGGACAATCACACCGGGAATACCGGCTATCCGGTTCATGTTGGCCAGGATCTGATTATCCTTCAAAAAACATTGATGCCTGAAGAAGTGGCATTCAATACGTGAAAGGGAGAGGGCCAGGTGGGGGTCAGCAAAGTGATCCACCAACTCCTGATTCGGCCTGAGGGTGGCAATATTCCCCTCCCAAAGAGACCAGTGTTTGGCCGCATTCATCCGTGCCAGCTCGTTATCTCCGAACAACCGGCCGTAATAAGCCTCCAGCAGGTTATCCTGTTCATTCTCCGGAATAAGCTCAAGGAAGTGCTGCCACTGATCTGGAAAGACCCGGCTGGCTCCCTCTCGGTAGAGCCAGTGGTAATCCTGCTGTCGGGAAAGGAAAATACCTCTTAGCACCAGCCCAAGCACGCTTTTCGAATGAGCCTGGGCATAAAGCAGAGCCAGTGTTGAGCCCCAGGAGCCACCAAACAGCAACCACTGCTCCACACCCAGCTCCTTGCGGATACTTTCCATATCTTCAATCAGCTGCTCAGGGGTGTTGTCCGTCAATTCCGCATGGGGTTTTGAGCGTCCACAGCCACGCTGGTCAAACAGAATAATCCGGTATTTTTCCGGATCAAAAAAGCACCGGTCTTTCTCCGTGCAACCGGCTCCTGGTCCACCATGAACAAAAAGCACCGGGATCCCGTCAGGAGAGCCGCTCTCCTCAACATACACCTGGTGAACAGAGTCCGTTTGCAGGAACCGGGTAGCATAGGGCTTGATGGCGGGATACAGGGTAAGCATGAATAATCCTTACGGGAAAAAACGCCAGAACAGTCACTTCCCTACCTTACCCTTATTCACGGGCGCCAGCAAAGGATTACACCGCTCAGCCCACGCCCCTGACAAAATCGCGCAACGATTGAACTTCCCCCCATCCCCCGGGTCGAAGGGGTGATTATAAAACAAACCATAAGAACAACCCTGGAAGTTAACCCGGGGTCATGGAATAGAGATGAGCAAACGCCCACTGATACCAGCCACAGTGCTCCTGCTGACAGCGATAACAATGGGTTCTGCCATGGCTGGTTTTCAGGAGGCTTTCCAGTCCAGCCACCCGGATTTGAGCGTACTGATCAAAACTTACCAGGGAACCCTGAAACCCTTTACCGCCCAGTGCAACTTAACGCGAACCTCCAGTCAGTGCACCACAGACAGTGTTCTCCTGGCGTTTTACATCCAGTACCCCCGGCATTTCTGTCGCCTTGCAGCCGATCACTTGTCCCGAACAAAGGATACCGCCAACAGTGGCTTGTTCAAACTGTTCTCGAAGCATATGAAACTGGAAAACTTCATGGAGGAAACCCTGCTCGCCCAGATACAACTGATCCAAAACCAACCGGCTTACCGTGACACCCTGTACCACTGGCTAATCAGTAATACCTCTGTGTTAAAGGCCTTTCAGTCCCAGCCAGAATTCAGGGACAGGGTTATTTACACTCTCTCAGAAGGTATTCTTGATAAAAATCCAGTCACCATAACGCCTCAGGTGGGAGGAAACCGTCTATCCAGAAGATACAAACACGTCATCCTCAATCTATTATCGCGCCACTTGGGAATAGAGATCGGACTCATTGAAACAGACAAGAAAAAGAACGCCTCCTACACATTGTTTACAGCCAATGCCCAGAGTTCCCCGGAACAATTACTGCCTGGCACCCAGTTCTGGTCAACCCGGCTGATGAACCCGGAAGACCCTCGTGACAGGAAGCTGGTTTTTCTGGAGACCCCGGAAGGTGCCGCTTTTTTGTTGAACGCGGCCCATGGCACATCGTCAGACAACGGGGATGACCGAAGCAAGAACAGGGAGCAGAAGAAATACAACGATAACAAGGGCGACAACTATGAAGAGGGCATACACACAAAGCCTCTGGTTGATGATACACAGCCTGATGACGACGAGACACAGAATAGCGACAAGGACAACAACTATGAAAAGGAAATACACACAAAGCCTCTGGTTGATCCGATAGCCCCTCGCCATACCTGGGGTAATGATAAAGCCAAAAGCACAAGTCGAGAACGAAGTAAGCAAAGGGCAGGCAAGCCCCATTCGCCCTTTGGGTGGTCAGAAAACATCAGGGAACCCACCGACAAAGCCCCCTATTCCTACTGGGATCTTGCGAAAATGTGGTGGTATATCTCCACCAGCTCAAAAACACTGGAGATCACCACGGCTTCATTAGTCGATGCGTATTACTACCTGAGAGATGGAAAAATACCGGACGGGCCACCGGGAGACCAGCCACGCATTCCCAAAAAGCCCCCCCCTTTACCGATGGACGCCCCTTACCCTGAGCACCGGAACTGGCAACTGGAAAGCTTTGATGACCCAGGCTGATGGCTCTCAATAAATAGGCTCCATCAACATGACAAACACCCTTTTGTCCATGAAAAAATGACTAAATGAACAGCCTTTCTTGGAAAAAGGGAACCAAATCCATTCAACAGCGTCAAAAGGAGCACAGATTCCAGAAAAGGAGCCCGACATGGACTGTCGCCCGATTACAACCACTTTTAACGCTCTTTTGTTCATCCTGTTACTTCAAGCAGTGAATGCTACAGCAAGACCGCTGGATACTTATCAAAAGCTACAGGCAAAGTGGACCCTGGCCAACCTGACCATTACAGAGCAAACACCATTTACATCCGATAGCTCTAAAAGCCGCGTCACCAAGGTTCTGGCCATAAAGTCCCTGTATCAGAACCACCTGGAAGCATTTCACCATTATCTTGCTGAATTATTAGCCGACTTAACCCTCCCGGAAACCAGAAATTTAAGACATTTAATGCTTAGAGAGTCAGGGTTAAATAAAGACACCACCGATGTTTTAAGCCACTATTTTACCTTTTTAGGTGGCGATATCCTGCCCCAGGAAAAAGCCGATCTAATCAATCAGCTGGCCAACACTTTGAGCACAACCCCTGACATCAGCAACTTCCTGTCCGATGAAACAAAAAGAAACAGGCTGATCCACCAGATCGCCAAAAACACAATCATGAACGAAAAAGGTGACGCCGTTTACGATGACGCAAGAACCGGGCAGCAGCTATCCAGCAAATTCAAAACGGAGTTATTTCTTCTTCAGATCGGGAAATCAGGAGAACTAAGCGCTAACTTATACAAACCCGATGGTACGGTTGAAAAAGTGGTCCCGAACCCGCCAGATTCAGGCCACATTGACGACCAGATAAATGCAATTGCACCCCATATGACCCCCTCCTATCTGGGCAACCCGAGAATGCTTCTGCTCGGGTCTCCAGAGCAAATGGGTATACTTTCCCCCATTCAGGAATCGCCACACACAACAGATGGCTTATCCGGCATGGGGGAACCTCAAGAAGGCACAAGAAAAAGGACTTCCCCTCCGAAAGAGGAAAGCGATAGGCTGCCTCCAGAACCCGAGGAGAACCCCTTTTACAAAGGCCGCTATCAATACTGGCCATTAAATGCTGTATCCAATACGGCACGGGCAGCCAGAATCCCCCTTTTAAATTACGTATTAACGGTTGGCGGCAAACTTGCGGACGAGGTCATCTCTTTTGGCGGTTATGTGATTCACACCACTTATAACCTGCTTTATTTTTCCCTGGACCTACTGGGGGTTCTTGATGCCTGGGACTGGCTGCTCAATTCAGAAAGAAAAAGCTGGGAGTCTTCCGACCAGGACGACCCGTGGTAACCATGAAGAGTGAGAGTGAACGGCTATTAGTTAATATGCATTAGTTCAGATCTGATCTGACAATTCCCTCTTCAAAAAAGGGAAGGGTTACCGATTTAGATAGAGGGTGAAATCACTGAAATCTAAATCGTAAAAAGGTAACCCTTATGATTCATACTAATCA